>CAZBUA010000074.1:0-2302 GCA_964494975.1 uncultured Muribaculaceae bacterium | reverse complement strand
TTTGCTGACTTTTCAACCAATGCAGAAGTTGCATTAAATATTGCTTCATAGTAGCCATCAACTAATGATTGCTCATCAATTAACTTACCAGTAACAACCGCATCAACCGCTGTTTGAAGAGCACTTCTGGTTTCATCAGTATATATATACTCATTATTATATTTTTTTGAAAGTCTATCGTTTGCTACAACAAGTGCTGCATTTACGTTAGTATAATCAGCAGGTTTTTTTACAAGTGCATTGTATGCTGATGTTAAACTTGCGGTTAATTTGTTAACCTTTAACTGATAATTAACAGATAGATTTGCCTCATATTTATTTAATTGAGTATCTAAATCTGCTAACGTTTCTTCGGTATAATAACTTCTAGTGATATTAGTAGCTTGATTCTTTATTGCATCTAAAGCTGTATAATCAGCCTTAGCTTTTTCAGTAATAACAAAATTATTTAATTTTGCTATTTCACTATTTATTAAATCTTGAGTTATGTAAACATTATTATTTGAATCATCAACATAATAATCTCTTGTTTTATATATTTTTAATGCTTCTTCAAATATTAAGCTTTCAAAATCCACAACTGATGTAATATCATAATTTTCATCACTAGTAGCCTTTAATCTTGTAATAGCATTATCCATTGCAGTTTTTAACCCGCTCTTTGTATATGTGTTCAAAGTGAATTGTGGTAGTTTTACAGACTCAAAATCATCAGCATTGGTTGTTATATAATTATTTGTACCATCACTTTGCGTATAATTTAATCCTAGTATTATAGGCAAGTTGTTATATAGATACGTATATTGTCCATCAACATACGTGCTGTTAACAGTTCCGCTTAAAGTAAATTGATTATTATAACTAACAGCATTAGTGCTACCTGTAGAAGCTGTTGTATAATAATTAAAGTAAGTTCTAACATTTGAAGCATTATTAACACCAAAAATATTAGTAGCAGAAGATGATTGTGGATTTTGTAAAGTCCAAGTTCCAGTATAATCACTCTGAATACTATAAGTTAAATTTAATGCACTTAAGTTTTCAGTAGTATCCATATAAACAGTGTTATCTGATAGTTTTATCATAAAATTATTAGCACTACCATGTTTAGAAGCTATAGCAAACTCCTCTGGCGTTGCCGTTCTGTTAGAAATAGTATTCATGTCAGTTGTGTTAATAGTACCTATTGCTGCAACCGGTGTTGTTATGTTATAAGTGTTATCACCCATTACATACTGAATACCTAATTCATAATCAGTATAAGAATTCTTTGTTAGTGCGTACAAACCACTTATGTCATATGTTCCGTCTTCATTCACACCAATAGTAATAGGAGTATCTAAATCAACCTCATTAAAAGCAGCACAATCACCCTCTGAACAATAAGCTCTATAAATATATTTGTTTATTGTTATTGAACTAGCTGATCCATTATATATTTTTAAATTAACTTTATCAGTACTTGTATTTAAAATATAATTTGTATCTAGCACCACACCAGTACCAGTAGTTATGTTGGTATTTGTGTTAATAGAAATAGCATTTCCCTTTAATCTGCTTAGTACGCTTGGAAATATAGCAATCATAAGAATTACTACAGTTACTATAACCGCCACTAAAGCACTTGAAATTTTATTCTTGTTAGTACTACCATTTTTATTAATATTAGCCATCAATATCACTCCCTAGTATATTATCAATAAAATTATATCATAATACTTTTTTCTAAGCAAGAAAATAAAAGAAAAATCGGTACTTTTTCGATTTTTCTTTATCTTGTTTCATTAATATTTTTAATTCTTGATTTAATTCTATCAGTTCCAAATAATTGCATAATATCATATAAATTAGGAGTCATAGCTTTAGTAGTTAAAGCTACTCTTATAACCATTGATACATCACCTACATGTCCTTTATAATTATCTGGATTTTCTTTGTAATCTTTTACTTCTTTTGCATAACCAAATTCTTCAGACAATAACTTTATTTTATTAAACCAAGCTTGTTCATCGTCATTCTGATCATAATACTTTTCTACGTAAGTATTAAGTAATTTAGTAATTTCATCTTTATCATTTATTACACTAAATTCATATTCTTTTTCATGTTTTTCAAATAGTTCATCATACATGTACCAAACTAAATCCTTAACGTCCATAAATCTCGAATAATCTTTTCTCGGTTTTTTTTGTTCTCTTTCTATATTTAATAATCCGATAGTATAATCTTTATATTTTGAAATTAAATTATAAAATTCAGTATCATATTCTTTAGTATACTCTAATAACATGTCATAAAAGTC
>CAZBUA010000073.1:0-4354 GCA_964494975.1 uncultured Muribaculaceae bacterium | reverse complement strand
TGGCATATAATGATTGAATAGCTTGAAAGCCAGTACCCAAAGGATCACTCCATGGGTTTAAAAATGATACTATACGAGCCATTCTATAGGGTGCTAAAATGATAATACCACAAGCTCCTATCAAACCTAATATACCTATCTTAATAAAGAAAGAAAAATCTAATCCTGATATGAATAGCATGGCAACTATTGTCATAACTAGAATAACACCAGTACCAAAGTCTGGTTGTAACATAATAAGTAAGAAAGCAATTATGGTAACTAATAATATGGGTATTACACCATTCTTTATAGACCTCATAGACTTAGGGTTATTATATATGTATTTGCTAGTAAATATTATTAATCCAAGCTTCATAAACTCACTTGGTTGTATACCAAGACCACCTATCCCAAACCAACTTCTAGAACCATTTCTTATGGTACCAATTCCGGGTATTAAAACTAAGACTAATAATATAAAACAAAACAATAATATTTTATTTGAATGCTTTAAATATGTTTTATATGGTATTTTGCTAACAATAATCATTAAAAATAAACCAATAATAAAAAATATACTTTGCATTATTACATAATGATACTTGTTATTAAACTTATACTCTGCCCATATTGAAGAAGAGGAATATATCATTACTATTCCAAATATACAGATTGTAATAATTGCTGCTATTAACTTCTTATCTATTTTTTTAATCATGTTATCACACCCATTCACGTTATTAAATAATATTTTATTACAAATAAAAAAAGAACTAACGTTCTTTAATATTGGTAGTTAGATATTCATTTATTACTTCTATCATTTCATAAGTAATTGTTTTACATTTAGGATTATTATTAATGTTTGAAAGAAGTTCTTGTTCTACATCTTTTAAATTTATATATTTAAGAGTGTAATTTCCCGCTATTTCTTCCTTTGTATAATTAGTTTCATCCAAGTTAATCTTATTATTAGTCTTAACTACGAAATAATATAGCCTGTTGCACCTGTTCTTACCAGTATTAAAATAATTTTTTGAAAAATATTTTATTGACATAAAAGGATCCAAATCTTTTATGTTAACATCCATACCAGTTTCTTCCTTTATCTCTCTTTTTAAGCAATCCTTTATTGTTTCTCCAAACTCTAGATGTCCTCCAGGAAACTGATAAGTATTATTAGAATATCCTAATAATATTTCATTTTTATCATTAATTAAAAGCCCTTTAACTCTTATTACCTCTTCATCTATTTCTTCCTTATGTAAATTGTTATTGTTTATAAATAATTCTCTCACTACCATCACCATATAAATTATAACATAAAAAAAATAAAACATAAATTAATATGTCTTATTTTTTATAACCAAGCTCCATATATTAAAGCTGCCGTTCCTAATATAAAACCACATATCCAGAATAATTTAACAATATCTTGTTCTTTCCATCCCATCTTTTCAAAATTATGATGGAGTGGTGTCATCAAGAATAGTTTTTTCTTAAATATCCATATTGATAATACCTGTAAGATTACCGATAACGTTTCTAATACAAACACACCCATAATTACCGCAAAAGTAAGTTCGTGTCTTGTTAATATTGCAATTGATGCCAAAACACCACCAATTGCTAAAGAACCAGTATCTCCCATGAAGACTTTAGCAGGATACGTATTGTAAACCAAGAATCCTAATAGTGTTCCTGCTAAAATAAAGCAGAAAACCGCAATGTCTTGATAACCTGCTAACCATGTTGTAGCCCAAGTTATAACGCCTAATACAAGGGTTGCTATAAGGGATAATCCTCCAGCTAGCCCATCTAAACCGTCAGTAATATTAACCGCGTTAGAAGATGCCACAAGCATGAATAATATAAAGAATCCATATAACCATCCAATGTTAACCTTTAAATTAAATGCATGGAACCATAATAATGGTTCTGATCCACTCTTCATGTATATATAGAAGAACACTACCGCTATTAAAACTTGTCCAAATAACTTTTGAACGTCTGTTAATCCTTCATTTTGTTTTCTTTTAATCTTTAAAAAATCATCTAGAAATCCCAATATTGCATAAGCTACAAAAACAAATAATACGATTAATAAATTACTATTTATTTCTATTTTGTTAGTAAAATACATTATTATTACCGTTAAGAAAGTTGGTATGATAAATATTAAACCACCCATGGTTGGAATACCACTTTTCTTCTGATGATTAGCACCTACAAAGATGCTTATTCTTTGACCAACATTTAGTTTTTTTAACAATGGTATCATAAAATATCCCATTACAGCAGAAATAATAAATCCAATCATTAGTGCTAAAATTGATTTAGTTAATATAAACAATTAAACTCACCTCTTATTTATGATTATAATTATACTATATATTTTTATATTTTTATAGTTTTTTATGTAGTTTTAAAACACACTTTACTATTTTTTTGCACTTACTTTACTCTTTATTACTAATATTATATTCATTTTAAATAATTATAAGAATAAAAAAGAACGTAAAACGTTCTTTATATATTTGTTCTATTATCAGTATTTATCTTTTTCTTCTTCTTGTTTTTATTATGCACTAACAATACGATAACAATTATTATTAATAATGCTGCAGCACAATAAATTATAACGTTCATATTTGTTGATTTAGTTTCTGATTTGTTAGTAGCTATCAACTCGGTATCAGGTTCTTCATAAGTTCCTTCATTTGCGGTTACCTTGTTACCATTTACATAAAGGCTATAACCATTTAAATAAATATTTGAATTATCAGTTACTTCATTAGTTAAAGAATCAACATATGAATCCCCTTGTAAAACAATTACCGAACTACTATCTAAAGATAGCTTTATATTTGATGCTTCATTATTAGTATCAATTGCAGCTTTAAGAACACTACCTTCAGTAAGTGATAAATCTAACGAGGAAATATCATCAACTATTATGTTACCTGAAACTTTCTGATTAATTAAATTCATGGTAACATTACCACCATTAGATCCACTATTACCCCACTTACCAGTTTGAATTCTTAAGAAATCACCATCATCATTAGTAATATTATTATTTTCTAAGCTTATTGTAGCAGTCGTATTAGTAACAAAAATAGTATCACCTTTGTTGGTAATTATGTCTGAATTCTTTGATGTAAACGAAGCGGTTCCCTCGCTTGCATCACCACTCATTGACTGGTATATAAAGATGTTTTTATAAGTTTCTGAATTACCATTCAAAGTAGTGTTTGTATCAGTTAAGGTAACGTTATTTAAACTTATTGAGTTTGCTCCCTCAACCACCGCACCTTCTGATGCAGTTGCTGTTAGTGATGCGTCATTAACCGTTATGTTAGCCGTTGAATATATTGCAGGAGAACCAACTCCAGTGGTCTTGTAACTACCTTCTGTAGCTGTTAAGGTTCCGCCTCCACGATCACTTCTTATTGCGGCACTAGAATTACCACTAGTTAATACTGTTAAATTCTTAGCATTAATGGTACCACCACCAGTAACCATAATACCTCCAGAGTTATTACCTGAAGTATTTATATTTGTATCAGTTATGTTTATAACACCAGTATCATATGCAAAAACAGCGTTAGCATGTCCACCATTAGTAGTAACCGTACCACCAGTAATATTTAGTGTTGCGCCATTAACAAATATGGCAGCATTAGTACCATAAAAATCAGCATTTTCATCACTAGAATCTCCTGTTTTATTAATAGTACAACTATTAAGACTACTAGTTCCACCTGATACTAACAAGGCGTTCTCACTGCCTGAAGTACTTTCAAAGCTTTTCTGATCATAAGTGTTATCAGAACTAATTGTGGTTGCACCAGAATGGGTAACGCTGGCAGAACTACTTGAAGAAGGTCCTCCTGCGTTGGTTGCAACTCCATAACAAATAATTGGTATTATTAAAAATGATAGTATTAATGTTAATAATAATTTGTTTTTTATTTTCATATTATGTATCCTTTCTTTATTTTGATAATATCACCTAATTATAAAAAAGTAAATTTATTTTTTTAAAATAAATAGAAACGAAATAATTAAAACTGTCAAACCTGCTATTAAAAAAATATAAGTAAAATAAGTGGTAGCTCCCGCTATGTCTACTATTCCTTTTAAAAGAGCTGCTAACGTTAACAACACTGTTGATATTGCAATTAAGTTTTTATACAGATAATTATTACTTATAAGGTTAAACAGTCCTCCAATTATTGGAATAATAAACATGTATGTCATGAATACTGAGGAAACATCATGAGAGAATATATGGTATACGTAGTTAATTATTATGCATAAAACAGCACATATTAAGTACGTTATTTCCTGCTTTTTAATATCCGACATA
>CAZBUA010000072.1:0-4363 GCA_964494975.1 uncultured Muribaculaceae bacterium | reverse complement strand
AGCACGTTTTCACATCCTTTCAACAGCAAAAAAAGCCACATATTTCTATGTAGTAAATAAATAAAATACGTAACTCCTTTACAAACGTCTCTTTAATTATATATTATTTTAAAATAAAAGCAATAAAAAAAACAGATTATTATCTGTTTTTTGACATTTTTATTTTTATGATTATTAACGTAATAATAGCCATGATTGAAACTATTTCTAATAAAACATATGTTATGATGCTATCCTTAGTTATTGGCGATGTTATAACATCTTTTATCGTATCAATTATAGTCTTTTCTTTTACGTTAATCTTAATTGTTTTAGAGCCCTTATTTCCATAAGAATCAGTAACTTCATACTTTATTTGATAAGTACCTACTTTGGTTGCAATACCATTATCATTAGGTATGCTACTTTCAAAAGATACGTTAGCATTATCCTCATAACTTAATTCTATCTTATTATTTTTATAGTCATAAGCTTCTGTTATGTATTTTTCAAATTCTATTTTATCATTTAAGTATATAGAAACATTATCAGCTTTAATCTTTGGTGAAGCATCACTAACTACCGTTACGTTAATACTCTTGGTAAGGACAGAACCATACTTATCATATATACTAGCCTCTATAATAGCATTAACAACTGGTTTTAAACCCTTTATGGCAGCAGTACCATCATTGTTATTAACTATTGATACATCCTCAGTAAAGTTACTATTAACTTCAAAATTATAAGCTAGAGTATCATTCTTAACATCATTAAAATAATCCGGAATGATATTATAAATAGATACTTCAGTTTCTTCATCCACCTTTAGTATTTTATTATCTATATCAAATCCTAAATCATAGTTAATTAATGCTACGTTTAAATTATCTATTGGAACTCCTGTTACGTTAATATTCTTTATCCAGCCATCCATACTAACACTATCTAGATTATATACTTTATATCCGTTAGGTAAGTTAAACTTAATAGCATAAGTACCATTACTTAAATAATTAGAATCATCAATATCATATTTTCCGGTTTCAGTATTTACGTTAATACTAGCGCCCTCAACTTTTACATATTCATTATTAGTTAGTTTGTATAAATCTGCCGTAGCATTAATACCAAATTTATCAACGCCAGAATCATAAACATTATTCATGTTCTTATCTTCAAAGATAAGTCCTGAAAGTTCTGGAATAAGAAGTTTAGTAGCTACTGAATTACCCTTAAACTCACCAGATATACTACTACTAGTTAGAATTGATAAAGGATTCCATATATTAACCGTTTCAAGCTTTGTCAAACCTGATTCTTTGGTTTCATTAGTAGCTAACGTAATATCAAAATCATCACTATCACCAGATTCTAGTTGCTTAGTTGAGGATATCTTAATCATTACAACATTATCTAATTCAGAAGTAGAAATATTTGACTTAAATTCAATATCATTTAAGTCAATAGTATTTGATCTTGTTTTATTTATACCATACTCAATGGTATAACCACTTGGTATGTTTGGTATGGAAGAGAGTTTCATGTCCCAGCTAAAATCTTCTGACTGAAACTTTTCTCCATAATTATAACCAGTTTTAGGAATTGGTAAATAAAGTATATAACTATTTATTTTGTCATCAGTACTATTTTTTATTTTAATTTTATAATCAAAAGTATCACTTGAATAAAGATTCATTATGGTACCCGCATTATTAGGATTGTAAGGAAGTGACTCACTATTATCTTTTATTATCTTAGTAGTTATTGTAACACTCTTACTTGGTTGTATTGCTAATATTTTTGAAGAAACATTCATTACCGTTTCGGTCTTATGATCAGCATCATAATATATTCCGTCACCATCAAAATCATAAACATCATTCTTTATATATGTTACTCCAGTTGCTGTTTTGCTACCCCAAGAAAGTAAATCATTAATTGATACTGAGTTTAATTCACAATCGCTATTAATATTAATGTTAACAGAAAAATCAAGTGTTTTAGTAATTAAACTTTCTGTTAAAAAACGTCCTGTTCTATAATTAGTACTTATAATGTAAATATTTTCATCATATTTGTTTTTCACCACTTTATAAGTATAATCAACCGTTGTATGGTTTTGATGATCCGTTAAAGTCAGATTATCAACATCAATACTTATTCCCTTTGGCTCTCTTATATAAATTTGAGTATTGTCTATGTATAGCATATTACCATATAAATATGAATAGATTGAAAACTCACCACTTAAGCTAACACTACCACCGGTAGATACAACATTGTTGCTAAATGAGAAAATATTTTCTAAATTACTCGATGAAACATAACTATCATTAGAATGTGTTATTGTATCAGTAACTGATGAAGTGGTATTTTCTTTATCAGTTTCATCATACGTAGTTAAAGTAATGGTTGCACTTGTTTTATCACTTTTTAAATTACCGTATATGTTAGTATTACCTAATGCCTTAGCAGCACCACCCGCAGAATTATATGATATTGAATATGAACTAATAGTTGCTTTTACAGCGGTAAAATATTCATCAGCATCTAAATTAACATAGCTTTTATAAAATACGGTACCGGTTATTGATTTATTATAACTCATCCATTCATCTGACTTGTTAGTTTTATATTGAATATTACTTATAGTTGACGCACCAGGTTTGGGAAATACGGCCGCTACCGCTTGAAAGTTAGGATCAATAGTGTATTCTAATGTTTGATTGGTTACAGAATCAGCCATATCATTACTAATACTAAAGCATGGTGCCCAAGTAAACGTGCTGTCATCATAATCATCAACTAATCCATAAACATTAACATTAGCATTTAAATTACTCAGCTTTAACTTATTAACATAAGTTGCTGGATCTACTATATTTATATAATTTTTAGAATTTGTATCAAAGTTTTTAATAGTACCATCGTAATAAGTAATCTCTATCGTGTCATTATTTGGAGCTAAATACTTATCATAATCATATGCTCCGCTTTCTTGATTATCTACTTTGTACCTAACTCCTAATCCATAATTATGCCTATAATTATATTTATAAATAGTTACCACTACTTTTCTATCATCTGGAAATACATCAATAGTAGTTCCTTCGGGTAATGCAACTCCAGCTGAAACTATAGAATCATAAGTGGTATGTTCTGGATAATATAAAGTGTATACTATTTTATTATAATAAGGTAAATATGTTGTATATTGTGAAAGATTATTATTAGTCCTTCTATATATTCCTGAATAGATAGTATTACCATAAGCATTAGGATAGGCTTTTTCAGTATAACCCATAATTCCATATTTATTTGTTGCAAATATGGTGTTAACATTATCCACTTCATTTAAGTTCTTACTTACAACACCAACATCTACGTTATTAGAGGAAGCACTAATGTTTAAGAAGTCTGATATTTTGATAGCGCCATAGTATCTTAACTGATCAAGACTTATGTTTATTGATATTTTAACTGATGATATATTATCATTAATATGATATGTTAGTGTACCATAAGCACTTTTTTCATAATTGGTTAAATTAGAGTTGTTATCAATAATGGTTGGGGTGTCTACCGAGCTAACGGCACTATATAAATTATCGTCTGAAGCAATTTCACTTTCAAAATATGAATCATTAACAGAAAGCACAGGATAAGACCTAAACGTCATGCCTTCTTTTAAACTAATTATTTTTTTTTATCACAATTGCTAGTACAAGTAGATTCACTTGAATAATCAAAATTAACATTTACCGATATGGTTTTGGTGTCATCAAAGTTCCAATTAATGTATTTGGTAGTTTCATCTTCTCCAATAGATTCTGAAGAACTGCTAATATCTACAGAAACCCCCTTGTTAGTCTCATTAATGGTGGATAAAACTTCACCTTTTAATTTAAAAATATCATTATTGTACAAATAAACAAAAGAAAAAGTGATAATGATTAAAATTAAAGACAATAAACTACTACGTTTTAGTATTTTTTTATTTAATTTCATCATGTCACCTCTTATCTTACTCTTTATTATATCATATAATTAAGCAAAATAAAAAAGTTTACGAAAGTAAACTTTATTTTTTTATGGCGGAGTGAGAGGGATTTGAACCCTCGCACCAGTTACCCAGTCTACACCCTTAGCAGGGGCGCCTCTTCAGCCTCTTGAGTATCACTCCACTGACAAAGATAATTTTACACTATATTATCTTTTGGGTCAAGAGTAATTACCCTAATTTCTCTCTTATTTTAATGCTTTTAACCTTAATTTTATCAAGCTTTTCATTATTATCCTTATCTAAATAATAATCGTCAAAAGGCTTTCTTTCCTTTGATGATAAAATGTTATATTCTAAATATCCTTTTATTAGTGTGGA
>CAZBUA010000071.1:0-4423 GCA_964494975.1 uncultured Muribaculaceae bacterium | reverse complement strand
AGTTTCTGTTTCTTGCTTAACAACATCATCAATAACCGTTTGTGAATCACCAGCCAAATCGCTTAATTCATGATAATAAGAATCAAGTAATTCTCTAGTGCTGTAAGTATTACAATAATATAATTGATCTATAGTAAACATAGGACATATCTTTCTTAAGAAAGCTCCTTTATCCTCTAATTCATATATTAAATCTCTTTTTTCATAATAACTATCTTCTTCGAAAAACTCTAAATCATTATACAGTTTAATAAAGTCACCATACTCTAAATTATCCGCAAACTCTTTTATTGTGGAAAAACTTTTCAATTTTTTGGTACCTATACACTCACTAATTTCATCATCTTCATTATCATCTACATCCTCATGCATAGATGCTGCTTCTAAATCTTCCGTATCATCACAAAAATAAGCTGCATATTCTTCAATATCAATGTCTAAATCATCAGCATCCACGTTATATAAGTCATCTGTATCATCTATATCATCAAATTCACTCTCATTATCTTTAAGTGTTGAAATATACTTTTCCACAACATTTGAATATAAATAATCGCATATGTAAAGGGCTTGTATTATTAAATAATAATTCTCACTTTTCTTAAACCTTTTAAATTCATCAGGTAATTTACTAATATTTTTTTCACCATCAAAATATTGTCTAAAATGTTCTGCTGTAACGTGCCTAACGACATCTAAATAATTAATTACTCTCATCTAAATTCTCCATCACAATATGAATTTAGCACACAACTATCCCTTTTAGTTCTTAATTATATTATAACTTTTATTAATAAAAAAACAACATATTATGAATAAAAAATAAATATATATTCCATTATATAGTTGAAAGGATAATAATATGAAAAATAAAGATAAGAAAAAATGTTGTGATGAGTGTGCTAAAGAAGACGTAAAAATTAAGAAGGAAACTATTAAAGAAGGAAAAGAATACTATGAAGAAGTAGAAAAAAAAGATTCTGAGCAAGAAGATGAAGTAAATGAAAAAGAGCTTGATGGTTAAGCTCTTTTTATTTATCTTAATTTACCCTTCATTCCTTTAATGCCTTTTGTACCACCAAAGTTAGATAGGATGTTTGATTCAAACGTAGTTGTTTTCTTTAATTTGTTTTTATAGCGTTTAATAGCAATATTTATCATGTCATCTAACAACTCTTTATACTCTTTTTTAAGAGGTGTCCATAGATAGAATGATAAACTACCTGGAATGGTATTTAGTTCATTAACATATAGCTTATTAGTCTTCTTATCACAAAGATAATCTATTCTAACAACACCACTAGCTCCTAAAGCTCTAAACACTTTCTTTGAAGTATCCTCTACCTCTTGCTTTAACTTATCAGTTATTTCTGCTGGAATTACCCTATCAGCATTTACCATGCCTTTAGTTGCTCCCATCTTCATCTTTGCAGAACCTTTTTTAGCTCCATTACCAATATATTTATCATTAAATGATAATATTTCATCCTTGCCCATAACTTGTTCAATAGCTGAAGTTTCAGCGTAACTGCTAGAACCCAAAACGCTGCAGTTAAGTTCAATCATGTTAGGTACTATTTCTTCAACGAGGATCTTATCATCATAATTAATAGCTTCTATAATAGCTTTTCTTAACTCATCATCATCTTTAGCAACACCAATACCAATACTGCTTCCCTGTCTAGCAGGTTTTACTATTACTGGATATTTTAACTTTTTAATTTTATTAATTATATCTGTCTCATTATCTTTATATTCTGAATCATAAAACCATACATACTTAGGTACTGAAATACCTTCAGATAAAAGAATTTGCTTTTGAAACACTTTATCCTGACCAACCGTACATCCATATATATCGCTTCCGGTATAAGGAACGTTTAATGTTTCAAGCATTCCCTGAATGTTACCATCTTCCATGTTATATCCATGTACTGCAGGTATTACAATATCAACTTCCGCTACCGTTCTTTTAAATAATCCTCTTTTATTTTGAAGTGTTAACACTCCGTTTTTATTATATATGACAACGTTTTTACAATAATGCTTTAATAATTCTGGTTGTCTATATATATCCATTTCTTTTAGAGGTGAACCAGTATAAATTTCGTTATCCTTAGTTAAATAAATAGGTACAACTTCATACTTATCCTCATCTAAATATCCCATTGCTTGTACTGCTGTAATAATACTTACTTCGTGTTCTGTAGTCTTTCCACCATATAATACTCCAACTTTAATTTTCATTATCAATCACTCCTATTCATTATACATATCTGGTAAATCATTATTATTAACAATACTTCTAGCTAAATCAAAAGCTTCATTAGTACTATTTACTATCCTTATGTTTTTATCAGGAAAACTAACTTCCTTTAATCCATCTTGTATTGGCTTTGTAATCTTCTTACCAACCAATATTACGGTATCACACTTACCTTTCATGTAACATCCTAATTCCTTATTTAATTCGTAGCTTTTATCCCCTAACTCTACCATACCAGGTGTTATTATAATTCTCTCCTTTGGCATGCCACTTAGTACGTCTAAAGCCATCTTAGAACCAACTGGATTAGAATTATACGAATCATCTATATAAGTTATGTTACCAGCAGGTCTAAGTTCCAAACGATGCTCTACGCTCTTAACACCTAAAACGGCATGTTGCATCTGCTCAATCGTTAGGCCAAACTCTTTAGATAACGCAAGTGATGCTAAAATGTTATATATGTTAGCATAACCAAGTAATCTTGTGGTAAACTTGTATTTTTTCTTATCACCCTTAAAGGTAACATCAAAAGTAGTACCAACGTTAGAAGTTTTAATATTAGATGCATAAACATCCACATCTTTATTTTCAATACCAATCCAAACTATCTTGCAATCATTTTTTAAATCATAATTAACTTGAAGTTCATCATCACCATTAAGAACGCCAACACCATCGTGTGGTAAACTCTCAATTAATTCAAACTTTCCTTTTTGAATGTTTTCTTGTGAGCCAAATATTTCTATATGAGCAGTACCAATCTTTGTTAAGATACCATACTTTGGTTTAACAAGGTCACATAATTGTTTTATTTCTCCCCTTTTATACGCTCCCATCTCCGCTATCAAAACATCATCAAACTTATCCAAATGATTATTAACAGTAATTATAAGACCATATGGAGTATTAAAGTTCTTAGGACTAGGTAAAGCATTATATTTAACATTAAGTATGTCACTTAAGATATTCTTGCTTGAAGTCTTTCCGTAGCTACCAGTTATTCCTATAACTTTTAAATTTTTCATTGAATTCAACTTGTTAACAGCCTTTGTCTTAAATGATAAATAAACTAACTTTTCTACCGGCTTATTTATAATTATTGATAACATTATTATAAAATTTAGTAAAAAATCATACAAGAATATTAATAAATAAATAATATCATGGTTATGAATAAATGACAGACCAAATATAGATAAACATAATAGTATAACATTAGTAATTATTAATCTTTTAACCCTTGAAGTAACCTTTAACTTTAACTTAGTATCACTTGATTTGTCATTGCTAATCTTTAAACTCAATATTATTATACAAACCAACATAAAGTATGCTGATATTATGTATCTTGCCTCAAGCTTTAATAAAACTAATAAGCAAAAAGTTATTAATACTATTATTGAGCATTTAAATGAGTCCTTTAATTGCTTAGCATCTTTAATAGTCCATTTTAAAAACCTTTTATCATCATTATAAAGATTTTGTTGAGCCATGTGTAATCCATATTTATAGTCATGTATTAACAAAATAATAAATGGTATTAAACTTATATAAAACATATATACTTCCTCCTATTTTATAAAATTACTGATAATATTAATAGTCTGATTTAGTCTTTCTAAATATGCATAATGAGTACAACCATCATATAAGATAAGACCACAATCTGGTATTAATCTTTCATATTCTAAAGTATCTTCAGTAGGAACCTCAGAATCATTACTACCATATATCAAAATAACTGAACAGGTTATTTTTTTAGCATCATTACTTAAATCTTCATTTACAGTTAGAACTAAAACTTGCTTCATAACAGGGCTAGCAGCTTTATAGTCTCTAGAACCAATATGATTTTTAGCCCATCCTTCTAGTTTTTTTATTCCTGGCACTTTTTTTAGCGATTTTAAAATCTTAGTCTTGGCACCTTTTTTATCATGTCCCCTTAAAGCTGGAGATAATAAAACAACCTTACTAACCTTATTTCTAGAAGCATACTTAACTGATATTCTTCCTCCAAAAGAATGACCTATCATAATTGGATTATCTATTTTTAACTCATTTAATAACTTCTCTACTATTTTTGTGTATCCATCAACACCAATAACTTCTTTTGGCTCATCACTCTTACCAAAACCAGGTAAATCTATTATTATA
>CAZBUA010000070.1:0-4476 GCA_964494975.1 uncultured Muribaculaceae bacterium | reverse complement strand
AATGTGATACCACAAGCATAGAGTCATAATTTTTTATGTGACTTCCTAAGTAGTTTTCTTTAAGTACTTTACCATTTGGGATTGCTAACTTCAGGTCATTATCTTCGGCATCCATTATATCAACGTTAAAATACTCGCTCCAGCCGTGATCTTCTATTAATTTTTTATGCTTAGAGGTGGTGTTTCTCTCACCCTCATACGCAGTATTGCACTCTACTATTGTTCCACCAACATAATCAACTAATTGCTTCATAAATTCAGGATGTAAATAATTTTGATTCCCAGCTTCTCCTGAATGAACCTTTACCGCAACCTTTCCTTTTAACTCTTTATTTAATACTTTATACATCTCTACTAACTTAGTTTCTGATATTTCTTCAGTAAAATAAACTTTTGATTTTTCCATGTTAACCTCACTATCTTTTATAATTATACAACAATAACAAATAAAAAAGAAGACTTAATCTTCTTTATAATCACATGCTGAACATTTAATCTTGTCATCTTTTTCTACAAGTAATCCATGACATTCTGGGCATAATTTACCATTTGGTTTATCCCATACTGCAACTTTACATTTAGGAAAGTTTGCACATCCATAGAATGTCTTACCTTTTTTAGTGGTTCTTTCAACTATTTTACCACCACACTTAGGACAATCACAAACTTCTACAAGTTCCTTTTTCTCCCTTGGTTTAATATATTTACATTCTGGATATCCTGAACAAGCTTCGAACTTACCAAACTTACCGGTCTTAATTACCATTGGTTTGCCGCAATTTGGACATGTCTCACCTGTTTCTTCTGCTTCTTTCTTTTCCATGTTATCAAAAGCATTCTTTACTTCCGGTTCAAATTCCTTATAAAAATTATCTAACACTCTATACCACACTTCCTTACCTTCTGCAATTTTATCTAAATCATTTTCCATGTTAGCTGTATACTTAACATTTATTAAATTACTAAAAAACTCTTGTAATTTATCAGTAGTTTCAATACCAATTTCGGTAGGTACTAGCTTCTTTTCTTCTATCTTTACATACGCTCTGGCAGTTAACGTTGATATGGTTGAGGCATAAGTAGATGGTCTACCAATACCTAACTCTTCCATAGCCTTAATTAATTTTGCCTCGGTATATCTTGCTGGCGGTTTTGTAAAATGTTGTTCTTTCAATATGTCATTAGTTGTTAATACGTCACCATTTACGTATTCTGGTATGATCTTATCATCACTAGTTTCATATTTAGAATATACTTTTAAATATCCATCAAATACTAATACTTGTCCGGTAGCTTTAAAAATAACATTGTTGTTTTCTAAAGTTAACGTTGAAGCATTAACTTTAGCCTCTTTCATTAATGACGCTAAAGCTCTATAATAAATCATTTCATATAATTTATATTCATCCTTACTAAGATAATCTTTTATACTTTCAGGAGTTCTATTAACGCTTGATGGTCTTATACCTTCGTGAGCATCTTGAACATTTTCAGTCTTTTTAGACTGTTTAACATGGCCAACGTATTCTTTCCCATAAGTCTTATCAATATAAGCATAAGCCGTTTTGATAAATTCATCTGACAATCTAATAGAGTCGGTTCTCATGTAAGTAATTAAACCTACGGTCTCACTACCAACATCAATACCCTCATACAACTTTTGTGCTACCTGCATGGTCTTTTTAGCTGTAAAACCAAGCTTTGTAGAAGCTTCTTGCTGCATTGTTGAAGTGATAAACGGTGCTTTAGATGCCTTGTTCTTTAACTTTTTATCAAAGTTAATAACCTTAAACTCACTACCTAAGCTGTTCAATACTTTATCAGTTTCTTCTTCATTATGCAGTTCTGCCTTAGTGCCATCTACTTGATCCAAGTTAGCTTCTAACTCATCAAACTTTGCGGTAATTGTCCAGTACTCTTCTTCTTTAAACGCTAGTATTTCTCTTTCTCTATCTACAATAAGTTTTAACGCTACTGACTGTACCCTACCAGCTGACTTACCACCAGTTTTGGACTGCATTAACTTACTTAATCTAAATCCAATAATTCTATCTAAAATCCTTCTAGTTTCCTGACTATGTACCAAGTCATCATCTATCTTTCTGGTATGATTAAAAGCATCAACAACGACATTATGAGTTATTTCATTAAACACAACGCGTTCATAGTCTTCATCTTTTAAACCTAACTCATCTTTTAAGTGCCAACTAATAGCTTCTCCTTCCCTATCAGGGTCGGTTGCTAAATATACCATTTTAGATTCTTTAGCATCTTTTTTTAGTGCTGCAATATCTTTTTTTTTGCCCTTTATAGGTACGTAACTTGGTTCAAAATTATTTTCTAAATCAACACCAAACCCATATTTTCCAGACGTTGCAAGATCTCTAATATGTCCCTTACTAGAAACAACTTTATAATTAGAACCCAAATATTTTTCAATAGGTTTAGTCTTTGTTGGAGACTCCACAATTACTAAATTCTTTGTCATGTTAGTTCCTCCTATTTATTATTTTCTTCTAATAACTTCTTAACTGGTCCATAACTAAGTCGATATCCGTCAATTATACCATACTTATTCAATAATTCAATATGTTTTTTTGTCGGATATCCTTTATGTTTTGCAAAAAGATATTCCGGATGTTTTTTGTCTTCTTCATACATTAACCTGTCCCTTGTTACTTTAGCTATAACAGAAGCTGCTGCTATGGTTATTGATTTAGCATCACCTTTAATAATACTTTCATAAGGAATAGACGTGTATCCTTCTAAAGGCATCGCATCAGTTATTATGTAATTTGGTTTATTATTTAAGCTGTTTATCGCTCTTAACATTCCCTGTCTTGAAGCTTCATATATGTTTATATTATCTATTTCTTTTGGAGAAACTATTGAAACACCAACACTTAATGCATTCTTCATTATGTAATCATAGTATAATTCTCTTTTTTTCTCAGATAATTGTTTTGAATCATTTAATCCTTCTAACACAAAATCGTGTGGCAATATAACTGCTGCCGCAACAACCGGTCCATATAAAGGGCCACGGCCTGCCTCATCAGTACCCGCCACTAAATTATATCCATTACTCCATAAAGAATGTTCATATTTATATAGATCTAGCATTATTCTTTTCTCTTTCAATATTATCTAATACCCATCTTACTGATTTAATAGATAAATAATTATTTAATTGTTCCTCTTTTTCATTAAGATTATCACCTTTTTTTACGTATAAGTTAATAAGTGACTCATAATCCGGATAAAATGGTTTGTTATCTTCTCCATACGTTCCATGATAATCACTAGAAAACTCACCATCGCACATTAGTAAAGCATTATAAGAAATTGGTGATGCATTTCTTTTTATACTGTTTTCCAAATATATAATTCTTAAGAAAGTTCTTAGTGTTTGTTCTATTCTTATTCTACCATCTTTATTCATTGTATCAAGAACTCCAGAATAGTTCCAAACATACCCTATTTTCATAATATCACTAGCACTTTTTAATAATATATTTAAATTATTTACAATTATTTTTTCAACTGTTTGATCATCACAATAACAATATCCAAATATTCTAAAAATATCAGAAAGTCTTTTTTCTATACTAACTTCTTCTTTTTCAAATGTATTATAATGATTCGATACAAACATTTGAATCCTTCTAATAGATTCTGCACTAAAACCCTTTTCATCTAATATTTCAATATAATCTTTCATCTTCTACACCTCATCAAAAGTTACGTTACCAATATATCCGTCCCTTAAATCTTTTATTATTAGATTAGATACCTTATCATAATCTACTTCTCCTCCGGATATAAGACAGCCTCTTCTCTTGCCTATAGCATCATAGGCTGGGATAACATCTTCCATGTTAAAATCTATTTTACCATATCTGCTTTCTAATAGTTCCTTATAATTTTTATTTAAGTAATCTAGTATGTAAACTGCTACCTTGCCTGAAGGAAGTATTTCATCTTTAATAGCACTAAATGAGGCAAGATTGTACGCTACAACATTATTATCTAACTTAGGCCATAATATTCCTGGAGAATCAAGCAATTCTAAATCTTGATTAATTCTAATCCAAGAAAGTTTTTTAGTAACTCCTGGCTTATCACCCGTTATGGTGGCTTTTTTACCTACTAATCTGTTTATTAAAGTTGATTTGCCTACGTTTGGTATACCAATGATTAAAGCTCTGTATGCTCTTGATTTAAGTCCTTTAGATAATCTCTTATCATTTAATTCTTTTAACATATCATTAGTAGCTAAAACAACATCATTTATACCCTTAATATTTAATAGGTCTACCATTACAACTTTATATCCCTTGTTCTCATACATAGACTTTATCTTCTTAGTCTTATTAACATCACATAGATCAGTTTTAGTCATAATCATAATCTTTGGTTTATTACTAATTAAATCATCTATATCTTTAATTTTAGAAGAAATAGGTATTCTAGCAT
>CAZBUA010000069.1:2677-4538 GCA_964494975.1 uncultured Muribaculaceae bacterium | reverse complement strand
CTTTTCAGCCTTACTTACGTCTGCATAGCATTCTGCTATATCCCCCGGTCTTCTCTCTGCTATCTCATAAGGTATCTTGATTCCATTTACTCTCTCAAAGGCCTCTTTTAATTGCAATACTGATGTCCCCTGGCCTGTCCCTAGATTATATATGTGAACTCCTGGGCTTAATTTCTCCAAGGCGGCTACATGACCTTCTGCCAAATCCATAACATGAATATAATCTCTGACACCCGTTCCATCAACTGTCGGATAATCAGCACCATATATAAATAATTTCTTCAACTTACCCTTTGCCACCTGCGTTATATAAGGCATCAAATTATTTGGAATACCATTAGGCACTTCACCAATTAAGCCGCTTTCGTGTGCGCCGATAGGATTGAAATATCTTAGCAATGAAACCGAAAAATCAGGATTAGCCTTTGCTACATCTTTTAATATTCTCTCACTTATAACTTTAGTTTCACCATAAGGATTAGTAGTAGGCATTAATTCCATACTCTCCACAAAGGGAACTTTATTGTTGCCATAAACGGTAGCAGATGAACTAAAAACAAATTTTTTTACTCCATATTTCAGACAGGTTTCAGTTAATACTATGGTACTCAAAATATTATTATAATAATACTGAAGCGGCTTATTTACTGACTCTCCTACGGCTTTAAATCCAGCAAAGTGAATTACACCACTAAGTGCATGATTTTTGAAAATCTCTTCTACTTTAGATATATCGGTGACATCTATTGGATAAAATATTATATCTTTTCCCGTTATCTCCTTTACTCTGTTAATACTCTCAATTCTACTATTAGAAAGATTATCAGCTACAATAACTTTATAACCAGCTTCAAGCAAAGTAACACATGTATGCGAACCAATATACCCTGCACCACCCGTCACCAGTATATTCATAAAAAACAGCTCCTTATTTAAAATATGTTATAGCTTGTGAAACCTCAGTTTGGATACGAAGAAGAACTTTGACGCTCAATATGGAACACAGATTAACTGCTGTCTTGTAGCTTAACTCTTTTTCCTCCTCATCAATCCTTTTAAAAGTAAATATATACCTTTTATTTCCTCAAAATAAAATAATAAACCTACAATTGCTGTTAATGATAAAGCAATTAGTGCCACAATTGTGGCGTAAAGAATCCAACTTATATAAGAATCAATTGTTATACAGATTAAACTTTTTACAACTACAATAATCAATACGGTAGTTAATGAATAAATTGCAACCTTCTTTGTAAATATCCATATACTCCTACCTAAAATGTTTCTCGATAAATAAACGACATATTGAATTGTCCTAAATGTTATAGCAATAAGAGTTCCAATAGCAACCCCCACAATACCCAATTTATAAACTAATATAACAGATATGATAACATTAATAAAGGCTTCAGCAAATGCACCATTTCTGGTTTCTTTAAAATGTCCCGCAGCTAATACAACGGAATGATAAGGAACACGAAAACAATAAATAGCCTCAGCCATAATAAGAATATATGCGAAAATTGGTCGATGATAATTCACATCTGTAACACTACTAGTATATAAGGATACAAAAGGTAAAATTAACAGTGCTGTACTTGTAAATAATATCGTTGCTAAGCTAAAGTTAGTAAATTCGAAAATATTAAAATTCCTAATTAAGGCATCTTTTTCTTCTTTGGCAATCATATTCCCAAAGGCCGCCTCCAAACCTGTTGAAAAAGTTACGACCACTTTTTTAATACATGATACTATCATATGATACACAGCATAAACTGATACTTCTTTTATATCCGTAAATAATGTTAATAAAGTTATATCTGTATTATCATGCAACAAATAGGCGATATGATGACCTAAT
>CAZBUA010000069.1:0-2667 GCA_964494975.1 uncultured Muribaculaceae bacterium | reverse complement strand
ATCCATCCCATCTTTGTTCAATTGCCTTGTTATCCGGTCTAGCATTATCTAGAATTTGATACTTCCGCTTAACATACATATTTAAGAAGATTGGTCTGACTACAAAAATTATACAACTGGCAAACTTTACTATATGGATACTAAAACCATATAATATTAAAAAGATAACTAATATAGTATTAACAATTACAGTTATTATATTTAATGTGTCTGTTATATATTGTCGTTGGTCTGCTTGCAAAAAAATTTGATATGTTATCCCAAAATAATATTGGAAAAAAGTGCTTATGCCAATAATCAAAACAAGAGAAAAAGTGTACCAATACTTAAAACTTCCATAAGTTATAAACGGAAATAACAATGCAATTATGAATAAATATAAGAGAAAAATTAAACCTATTACTTTGAAAAATTTTTCCGTAGCTTTTATAATACTACTAATAGAATTGACATTTTGTTCAGCCAAGGGCTTGTATAAAGCAGCACGAACAACCCCGCCAACCCCTGCTTCTAGTAAGACTATATAACTTAAAAACCTTGTTATAGAAGATATAAGACCATTAACACTTGACCCAAATGTCCTGATTATTAATCTAGGAACCAAAAGACCACATACTATTAATACCAATTGATATATTAATGAAACAATTATATTGGCAAAAGCATTTTTACTACGCATATTGAAAGAGTCCTTTCATTTAAATGGCCAAACCTTTATTGAAAATGTTGACTGTTTTTCGGAATACCCGTCTCATTAGTATTTTAAAACCAAACAATCTAACCAGTACAAAAGCAATATAATACCTTCTACCTTTTATTAGATTAAGTAATATTTTATAAGAAACCTTTATCCCTTTAATTGTTTCGGGAGATACGTTTTTATTAAAAAACTCCGAATTAGCTACTCTCTCAATTTCGTTTATAACTTCATTATTAGTTAAATTACCGTTTGATAATGAACAGATATATTCAACAATTCTTATGCAATTTATCATTTTAACCTTTTTGATAGTAGAGTCATTTGAAATATTAGTCTTTTTCATGTATTCCTTAATTGCTTTATCTACTATAATAAATGTTTTATATCTTGAAGGATTATAAGAATGGGTTATACTATTTTCAATCTCAAAATAATTATATAATGGCTTATCCATATAGTAAATTTTTCTTGCGTTAATATATATAGGTAAAGACTGGATTAAATCAGTACTATTAGTTACTTCAATATATTTTAAAATTGTAACGGTATCAATAATCTCCCTCTTAACAGCTTTAGTGTACAATGTATTGCATAATTGTTCAGCAATAGCTTTTTTAAAAAATTCAAGCTTATTGCTATCATTAAATACCGTTCCATCTGCAAAAAGAGGCTTTTGTTCAATAATTTGACCTCTATAATTTACATAACGCAACTTAAAAAGAACAAGGTCACAACCCGTTCTAAGAATTATATTATACACTTCTCGCAAAAGATTTACATCATATGAGTCATCCGCATCCAGAAATAAGCAATAGTCTCCTATGGCATTATCTATTCCCATTTTTCGTGCAAGTAAAGAACCACGGTTAGCTGTACTAATAATTTTTATATTTTGATGCTTCAACCCATATTCATTACATATCTCTAAACTATTATCTTTCGAACCATCATTAACTAAAATAATCTCATAATCATCGAACTTTTGATTTATTACAGATTCAAGAGCTCGTCTCAAATATTTTTCCGCATTAAAAACTGGTACAATTATACTAAAAAAGGGTCTCTTCATTACTCTTCCTCCAATACAGATTGGTAAATATTCTTTAATTTAGGTCCAACGTTTTCTATTGTGAATTCTTCCCATGTTTTAAATGCGTTTTCTGAAATCTCAATCATCTTTTCCCTAGAACAACTAAGAGCTTCAATTAATGTTTCCGCAAAAGCTTCTGGAGATTTTGGTTCATGATAAAAACCATTTATCCCATTCTTAAGAAATTCAGGAACACCACCTACACGTGAAACTATAACAATTTTTTTAAGCGACATAGCTTCCAAAATACAATTGGGCGTCCCTTCGCTATCAGATGGCAAAACAACTATACTACAATCTATCAACTCTTCAGAAATATTTTCTCTAAAACCACAGAATTCAAGTTGATCTATTACATTAAGTTCAATAGCTAGTTTTCTAATATTATTCTCAAATGATTCCTGTCCATTGGGACTATCTCCAATAAGTTTAACATATATAAGAAATCCTTTTTTCTTTAGTACCGATATACCTTTAATTAAAGTATCATGACCTTTACCCTGAATAAAATTAGCAATCATTGCTATCCTTTTTCCTGGCCATAATCTATTTTTTAAGTTATCTGGCACCCCAATACTATCTACTATATCACTAACAATACTAATTTTATCTATGTTGATACGGGAACGATTGACCATTTCGTCAACATTAAATTGATTAATAGAAATATAGTAGTCCACATTAAAGGAGAGAAGCTTTGAAATAATATGATATGCAATTTTCTTAATTCCGGATATACTGCTGCAGTCAATATATGTATGAACTCTATAGACATGTTTAACATTTCTATAAAAAAATCTCATCATAGATACAACCATAGCTTCTTTAAACATATGGGTTTGAATTAATTGAATACGGTTCTTTATGCATATTCTTT
>CAZBUA010000068.1:0-4612 GCA_964494975.1 uncultured Muribaculaceae bacterium | reverse complement strand
CGGAGGATGAAGAAGATGAGTAAGAAAAAATCAGGAGCTGGCAAACTTATTTTAGGAGCCGCTATAGGAGCAGCGTTAGGTGCACTTTTTGCACCAAAGTCAGGCAAGGAAAACAGGGCAGCATTAAAATCTAAAGCTGATGAATTACTTGATAAGGCAAAAGAAATAGATGTTAACGAAGTAAGAGAAACAATAGAAAATAAGGTTGCTACCATAATGGAAGAAATGAAAAATCTTGATAAGGAAAAAGTAGCTCAAATAGCTAAGTCAAAGGCTAAAGATTTAAAGAAGGATGCTGAGGATTTGGTAGCGTATACTAAAGAAAAAGCAACACCAGTTATTGATGAAGCTGCAGTAGCTTTAAAGGATAAAACAATAGAAGTTACTAAGAAAGTATTAGAAAAATTAGAATCAGAAAAATAAAGTGCCTAAAAAAGCACTTTTTTTAGTTATAAAGCATACATTAGATTGAGGAGGGGATTCTAATGTTTAAAGAAATAGTAACTAAAGCTGTAATTGGAAAAGGTAAAAAATATTTTAAAAATAGTTATGATCTTCTTATTGACAACAATGCTAATACTATTTTAGGATGTTGGGTAATTAATCATAATTTTAAAGGATATGTAAGTGGTGATAAAGTAACTATTGATGGTAACTTTGATGTTAACATATGGTATTCTTATGATGATGATAAGAAGACTTCAGTAGCAACTAAGAACGTATCTTATACCGAAACAGTTAGTGTTAAAACCAAGACTGATACTTCATTAAGTGGTAGTGATATAATAGTTAGAGCTTTAAAACAACCTGGATGTAGTAATGTTAAGATAAATGATAATACGATTACTTTTGATATAGAAAAAGAACTAGGTATAGAAGTGGTAAATGATGCTAAGGTTAAGATAGCAGTAGAAGATGATGAAGAACCATGGGATACTATAGAAGACAATCCAGAAGAAGTAGAACAAGCAATAGATAAAGAAGTTAAAGAGGATTTTATTTAGAATCCTTTTTAGTTTGTAAACAAAAAAGGTTGACACTATATTAATGTTATGCTAAAATTAAGTTGTAATTAAGGAGGAACAAAATGGCAGTTAAATTAAGATTAAAAAGAATGGGAGCAAAGAAGCAACCTTTTTACCGTATTGTGGCAGCTGATTCAAGAAACTCAAGAGATGGACGTTTTATTGAAACCGTTGGTACTTATAATTCATTAACTGAACCTGCAGAAGTTAAGATTGATGAAGAAATAGCTATGAAATGGTTAAAGAACGGAGCTACTCCTACTGATACTGTTAGAAATATTTTTTCTAAAGCAGGTATTATGGCTAAGTTTGATAAAGAAAAGCAAGGTAAATAATTATGGATTTAGTAAAGTTAACAGAAACCATAGTAAAAGAACTTGTAAAGGATCCTGATAGTGTAAGTGTTAAAGAGTTTCCTAGTGAGGATGAAGCTCAAATGATTATTGAGGTAATGGTACCCGAAGATCAAATGGGAGCAGTTATAGGGAAACACTGCTAAATCATTACGTACCATTGTTCAAGCAAGTTCATACGTTAATGGTAATAAAAGAGTAAATATCAATATAGATTCTTATTAAAAAGACATAATTGTCTTTTTTTTATTGTAAAGGTACCTAATAATTTATTGTTAAAAAGTACTGTTTGTATTATAATAAGAGTAGGGATGTGAAATAATGAAACAAAGAGTAATAAGTGCAATAGTTGCCTTAGCAATATTTATACCATTAATAATATTAGGAGGTATTTGGTTTAAGGTGGCCGTATGTGTTGTAGCGGTCTTAGGCTTAAAAGAGTTTTTAAACTTACCTGGCAAAGGTAAAAGACCAAAGTATGTAGATGTGTTTTTATATGCTTTAGTAATATTACTAACTTTTATGGATGAACGAAGAGAAATATATTATTTATTAACATTTATTGTACCGATGTTATTAGTAATATATTGTAATGATAATGATAAATATAATGCTGATGATGCCTTTAAGTTAATAAGTATGACGTTACTTATTGGAATAGTTTTTCATGAATTTACGGTAGTAAGAGAAAGTAATATAATGTTATTTGTATATTTATTCTTAATTACAATGTTAACTGATACTTATGCTCAGTTAGGTGGGGTATTAATAGGAAAACATAAGTTAGCTCCTAAAATATCCCCAAAAAAGACATGGGAAGGTAGTATTGTAGGAGCTATATTTGGTACTTTGTGTGCGGCTACTTTTTACTATGTATGTGTAGATGGTAGTGTAAACGTACTAGGATTATTAATAGTTACCTTGTTTCTATCATCTTTAGGACAACTAGGAGACTTATTCTTTAGTGCAACTAAGAGAAATCATAACATTAAAGATTTTTCTAACATCATGCCAGGTCATGGTGGAGTGCTAGATAGATTAGATAGTATTATTTTTGTTATTATTGGATATATATTACTATCAGGAATGTTATAGGAGGAACAATGACTTTACTATATTTTATTTTAATGTTAGGAATAATCGTGTTTATACATGAGCTAGGACACTTTATATGGGCTAAAAAATCTGGTGTTTATTGTTATGAATTTTCATTAGGATTTGGTCCAAAGCTATTTTCATTTCATCGTAAGAATAAGAATGATGAAACTTTATATTGCTTAAGATTAATACCATTAGGTGGTTATGTAGCAATGGCGGGAGAAGAAATAGATGATGATAAAGAAGTACCCAAGGATAAAAAGATGTATAATAAACCTTGGTATAAAAAACTTGTTATTGTTTTAGCAGGTATTACTAATAATTTCATACTATGTTTTGTAGTGTTATTCATAATGGCTTTATGTTATGGAACGTATACTACCAAACCAATCGTTGGAATAGTTTCTAAAGATTCATACTGTGAGAAAGCCGGCATTGAAAAAAATGATAAGATACTAAGTATTAACGGTAAAACTACCAGGACTTGGGATGATGTAACAATTACCTTAACGCTAGCTAACAACAATAAAGCACAAGAAATTGTTATCTTAAAACCTAATGGTGATAAGAAGACGGTATTTGTAAAACCAGCAAAGATTACTGATAAGAAGGGTAACGTATCATATTCATATGGTATGGGATTAGATGGAACTAAGTATCATGGACTAGGTAATGCATTTAAATATGCTACTTCTAAGTTTGGATCAATGTTTAACTCAATGATAATAACCATAAAAGCTTTATTTACTGGTAAGATTGGAATTAATGCTTTATCAGGGCCAGTAGGTATCTATTCAATTGTTGGTCAACAAAGTAAGGCTGGATTATCAGGATTATTATACTTGTTAGCATACTTATCATTAAACGTTGGATTTATTAATCTTATACCATTTCCAGCATTTGATGGATATCGTGCTTTAATCATAATAATAGAAACCATTACTCATAGGAAGGTTAATCCTAAAGTTGATAGTATTGTTAACCAAATAGGATTATACTTGTTATTTGCACTTATGATATACATAACTATAAAAGATGTTTTGAAACTTTTCTAGTAAAAGTTTCTTTTTATAAAATAGGAGGTTTTAACAATGAAAGATTTAAGAGTGGTATTTATGGGAACACCAGAGTTTTGTGTACCCATATTAGAATCAATAATAGAAAACTATAATTGTTTAGCGGTTGTTACTCAACCGGATAAAGAAGTTGGAAGAAAAAAAGAAATAATATATTCTCCAATCAAGGTTGTTGCTAATAAAAATAACATACCAGTATTACAACCAGCTAAAATAAGAACTGACTATCAAGGCGTTGTTGATTTACATCCTGACATGATAATAACTTGTGCTTATGGGCAAATAGTACCTGACGAAGTGCTTAAATGTACTAAGTATGGATGTATTAACGTACATGCTTCTTTGCTACCATTATTAAGAGGAGGAGCTCCTATTCATAAAGCTATTATTTATGGATATAAAGAAACTGGTATTACCATTATGTACATGGATAGTGGTATGGATACAGGAGATATGATATCTAAAGTAACGGTACCAATACTAGATAGTGATACTACGGAAACATTACATGATAAACTTAAAAAATCTGCAGTACCATTATTGCTAGAAACAATACCCAAAATAGTTAATGGTACCAATGATAGAATTAAACAAGATAATAATGGTGCCACGTATGCATATAACGTTTCTAGAGAAGAAGAACATATTGACTTCAATAAACAATCAAAAGAAGTTTATAATCAAATAAGAGGCCTTAATTCATGGCCTGGAGCTTATGCCATATTAGAAGATAAAGACGTAAAAATATGGTTATCTAGTATTACTAATAACGTTAGTGATAAAAACCCTGGTATGATCATTAATGCTGATAAAGATGGTATTGAAGTAGCTACTAAAGATGGTAGTATATTAATAACAGAACTACAAATGCCAGGTAAAAAGAAAATGTTAGTTAAAGATTATCTAAACGGAATTAAGAAAGAAGAATTAATAGGAAAAGTATTCATGTAATACTTTTTTTAGTTAATAAGAGTGATTTTCAAAATAAACATTTAACAATTAAGCAAGGAAGTAGTTAGTAAACTGTTCCTTGCTTTCCACCAACAATATAGAAGGTGGG
>CAZBUA010000067.1:2111-4670 GCA_964494975.1 uncultured Muribaculaceae bacterium | reverse complement strand
AACTGTTTTTTTTGTACTTATATCCTTGACACGTATCTCTTCTTTTAAACTCTTTATCTATTTCATTTAGTACACATACTTTTTTTAGTGACCATAATGGTTCAATTAAATATTCTTTAACACCATCACCAGTTAATCTGTGAATAACAATATCAGGATTTAAATATTCTAGTTGATCACATACTATTTTTACATACTCATCAAGTGTTAATACGTGAAATTTAGTATCATTATAATACTTTTCTAGTTCTGTATTTTTAAGTATGTGAAGCATGTGTATTTTAATACCTTGTATATCTAATGTATTTAGGTGCTTAACGGTATCTATCATCATTTCATACGTTTCACCTGGTAAACCATTAATGATATGTACAACAACATTTATGTTAGCACTCCTTAGCTTTTTAACACAATCATCAAAACACTCTAAATCATGACCTCTATTAATTAGTTTTAAAGTATTATTATGCATACTTTGTAATCCGAGTTCAACTGTTAAATAAGTCTTTTTATCTAATTCTTTTAATAATTCTAAGCACCCATTACTTATACAGTCTGGTCTTGTACCAATATTTAATCCTACTACGTTTGGAAAGGTGAGTACTTGTTCAAACTTTTCTTTTAGTACCTTTACTGGAGCATATGTATTTGTGTTAGCTTGAAAATATGCTATGTATTTTGTATCAGGCCATTTTTTATTTAACTCTTCTTTTATTTTGTTAAACTGAGTTAACAAATCATCGTTTTTATCACCAGCAAAATCACCAGATCCTTTAGCAGAACAAAATATACAACCACTACCATTTTTAAAATTAGGGCAAGAAAAATTGCCATTTAAGCTAACTTTAAACACTCTACATCCAAATTTATTAATTAGATGGTAGTTAAGAGTATGATACATTTTATTATCTATTTGATATTTAAACTTCATTTCAATCACCATTACAAATTATACCATTTATACTTGATTTTGTTTACTAAATATAATATACTAATATTATTAAAACGTTGATGAAGAGTATTAAAATAATATTCTATTTAAAGAGAGTTAGTATTTGGTGAAAGCTAATATTAGAAATTATTTGAACTAGCTTCGGAGTTGTTATGTGAAATTAAGTAATATAATACGTATACCGCGTTAAGGTGTTAAGAGCATACGTAAGTATGAATTAAGGTGGTACCGTGGACTATAAGTTCATCCTTTTATTAGGATGTTCTTTTTTTTATTTAGGAGGAAAAGATGGTTGAAATAGCAAAAAAAGTATTAGAATTTCTAGTTGTGTTCTTATTAGTGTATGGAGTTACGTATGTATTTACCATACCAAAGATTAAGAAATATGATAGGAAGAAAGCTTCTACAGGGGTTAAATATTTAATATATAAATATAATATTGATGTAGTAAAAATCGGGTATAAAGAGATATCAAAGAAATTAGTTTTATTTGATTCACTAATAATTGCATTTATATACATAGTTACTAGTATTGTAGATAACATATACATAAGATTGTTGGTAGCATTCATACTCGTATTTCCTATGTTTGCGGGTGTGTATCACCTAATTGGAACTTATTATAAAAAGAAGGATGATGAATAATGGAATATAATTTTAAAGAAATAGAAAAAAAGTGGCAAGATTATTGGGATAAAAACAATACCTTTAAAACTGATATAAGAGACTTTTCAAAGCCTAAATTTTATGCTCTAGACATGTTTCCATATCCATCAGGAGTTGGTTTACATGCGGGGCATCCAGAGGGGTATACCGCTACTGACATAGTATCTAGAATGAAAAGAATGCAAGGTTATAACGTCCTTCACCCAATGGGATATGATTCTTTTGGACTTCCAGCAGAACAATATGCGGTTCAAACAGGTAATCATCCAGAAGGATTTACCGAGACTAATATTGAACATTTTACTAAACAACTAAAAGCTTTAGGATTTGATTACGATTGGTCTAGAATGGTAAAAACAAGTGATCCAAAATATTATAAATGGACACAGTGGATATTTAAACAATTATATAAAGATGGTTATGCTAAGTATGTTGATATGCCGGTTAACTGGTGTGAGGAATTAGGAACGGTACTATCTAATGATGAAGTAATAGATGGAAAAAGTGAGCGTGGTGGATATCCTGTTGTAAGAAAAAAAATGAAACAATTATGCATTGATCAACCACATTTTGCTGAAAGATTATTACAGGGATTAGATGAAATAGATTGGCCAGAATCAACAAAGGAAATGCAGAGAAATTGGATTGGTAAATCTACTGGGGTAGAAGTAAAGTTTGACATTGTAGGTGGTGGTAGCTTTTCAATATATACTACATGTATAGAAACCATATATGGAATTACCTTTATGGTTTTAGCACCTGATGGTGATTTAGTAAAAGAATTAATGCCTAGAATAGAAAACAAGGAAGAGGTAGAATCCTATATTAAAGAAACTATTAGTAAATCAGAAATGGATAGGACGGAGCTAAATAAAGGTAAAACAGGATGTGTTTTGAAGGGTATATACGCAATTAATCCGGTAAATAAAAGAGAAGTACCA
>CAZBUA010000067.1:0-2101 GCA_964494975.1 uncultured Muribaculaceae bacterium | reverse complement strand
CGGAACGGGAGCTGTCATGGCGGTGCCTAGTCATGATCAAAGAGATTTTGAATACGCAATTGCGCATAATATTTCTATGATTCAAGTAATAGATGGTAGGAATGTAAGTGAATGTGCTTTTGAAAAGCAAGATTATTTAGGCAAGGGTTGTAAGTTAATTAATTCTGAAGAGTTTACTGGTTTAACGGTTGAAGAGTCTAAAATAGCAATTACTAAAAAATTAATTGATATGGGCGTTGCAAAAGAAAAGATAAATTATAAATTTAGAGAATGGATATTTGCAAGACAAAGATATTGGGGAGAACCAGTACCAATCGTTCATTTAAACGATGGAACAGATATGCTTCTTAACGATGATGAATTGCCACTAGTATTACCTGTTTTAGACGATTATAAAGGGCATAATGGCAAGGCCCCACTTGAAAATGCTACCGAATGGAAAAACTATAATAGGAATGGTAAGGTTGGATTAAGAGAAACGTCTACAATGCCAGGATCTGCAGGATCTTCTTGGTATTTCTTAAGGTATATTGATCCTAATAATGATAATCAGTTTGCAGATTATGAATTGTTAAAGCATTGGATGCCAGTAGATTTATACATTGGTGGCCCTGAGCATGCCGTAGGACATTTATTGTATTCTAGAATATGGAATAATTATTTATATGACAAGGGGTTATCACCAGTAAAAGAACCTTTTAAAAAGCTTGTTCATCAAGGAATGATCTTAGGGGAAAATGGTATAAAAATGGGTAAGCGTTATCCTGAATATGCAGTTAATCCAAGCGACGTAGCTGATAATTATGGCGCTGACACATTAAGATTATATGAAATGTTTATGGGTCCTCTAGAGGCTTCTAAACCTTGGAGTGGTGCGGGAGTAGAAGGTGCTAAAAGATTTATAGATAGAGTGTGGAGGCTTTATACTGAAGATAAAAAACCTACTAACATTCAAAATGATAACTTAGATAAAATATATAATAAGACGGTTAAAAAAGTATCAGAGGATTATGAAACACTTTCGTTTAATACGGCTATTAGTGCAATAATGGTATTTGTAAATGCTGTTTATAAAGAAAGCGTATTTCCTACTCAATATGCAGAGGGATTATTAAAGTTATTAAACCCAATTGCCCCTCATATTACAGAGGAATTATGGCAAATGCTAGGACATGATAAGACTATTGCATATGAATCATGGCCAACGTATGATGAGTCTAAGCTGGTTGAAGAAAATATTGATATAGCCGTTCAGGTAAATGGTAAGGTAAGAGCTACCATATCAGTAAATATTAATGATGATGAAAGTATAATTAAAGAAAAAGCACTAAATGCAGAGAATGTTAAAAATCATACTAATGGTAAAGAAATAGTAAAAGTAATAGTTATTAAGAACAAGATAGTTAATATTGTAGTTAAAGGATAGCACTTGCTATTCTTTTTTGTTTATGCTATTATACGTTCGTTTTAAGGGGGGGATAACATGAAAAAGTATAAATTGGATAAAAAATTATTATCAAATCAGATAAATAAGGCTTGTGCCATTCCTTTTTTAGCTAATCCAAAAATTGTTGGTAGCTTGGTTTTATCCTTGGTTGGGGCTAATGTTACTCAGTCTGTTTTAAACTTAGAAGATTCTCCAATAACTAGTAAAATGAAAGCTTGCGTATTTGGCGTTTTAACAGTAGAATCTGGTTTGACAATAGCAGACATAATATCTAAAGATAAAATAACGGCAAAAATATTCGATTTATGTGAGAAATTAGAAGAGCATGGAATAAAAGTTGACTATGAAGATTTGAGGTTTGCTTTGATAACAGAAACTAAATATCATGGAGATAATGAGGTTACAAACTTAAAGTTTATAGAATTGCATGAAGCTTTAATAATTGAAGAAATTTCCAATGATGATGTTACTTATCGTTATACTGATGAGAATGATTATAAAGATAAACAAGAAGACATAACTGATATAGTTAAGAAAGCAATGCTAATAAAAAAATAGTGTAAAAGAGTCATTAACTATGGCTTTTTTATTTTTTTTATATATAAACAAAGTATAAATTTCTAATTATCTTTTTATATTTTCTTAAATGCTCGT
>CAZBUA010000066.1:965-4707 GCA_964494975.1 uncultured Muribaculaceae bacterium | reverse complement strand
CCTTTAGGTTTATATATTAAATCATCTATATATTTTTCAGTAAAATATGGCCACTCTTCAAGTCTGGCTTTTTTATATTCATCCCATTCATTACCACTCATTTGTGAACGTTTATTTTGAGGTTCTGACTCCCATATTTCCCAGTTTAAAGTTGCTAAATAGTCTCTTAAATCATTGATTGCTAAAGATTTATTTTCAGTGCCATCACCATAATTATTCATATCAAAATTCTTACCAATATTAATCTTAAATCTTTTTCCATATTGATCTGCCGCAATAGGTATTATTATTGCATTACTTTTTTTAGCTATATCAACTATTCCCCAATAACACGGCAACATTGGTAAGTTTGGAGATAAGTTCCAAGTCCCTTCAATAAAATACATCAAATTACCACCATTATTTAAGTGATTAATCATTTTATCAGAAACAGCTTGTCTATCACGCTTTACTTTCTCGTTAAAATAATATACTCCATTAATTGATAAAAATGGTGCATCTACTATTCCTTGAATGTGTTCATAATCACCAGACAACAAATAATAATGGTCTTTAATTGCTTCACTTACCACCTCAATGTCAAATTTTCCTACATGAGTAACAACATATATGATTGGCTTGTTAGTAATGCTACGTTCATCTTTTAATAAATCATAACTAAACCCGCCTAATTTATTCTTAATTTTATAAGTTCCCAAGATAAGAGGATGAAGCCTTTTTCTTTGCTTTAACGTTAATTTACCTAAAAAATTATTTTCATCTTTATTTCTTAAATCATAATATAATTTTAGAAACTCTTTTTCTTTTTGCTCGTGCTCCTCCTCAGATAAGTTTTCATTATCTAATTCTTTCAGCTTATCAGCTAATACATTCATATTCCAAATCCCCCAAGTAATATTTTTTTACTACGCAGATACTATAGCACTTTGTCAAATAAAAAGCAACACTGTTGCTTTTTATACTAATTTTGCAATAAAGTTTTTCTTTTTACCACGTCTAATTACTAAAATCTGATTATCAATTGCTTGATCTTTAGTAATAATCATGTTTTCATCAGTTACCTTATCATCATTTATGGATATTGAACCAGCGTTTAAAAACTCTCTAGCTTCTCTTTTACTAGTACATATATTATTATCAATTAGCATGTCAATTAAAGTAATACCCTCTTTTATCTCAAAGGTAGGTACTCCCTTAAATCCAAGTAATATTTCTTCCTTACTTAGCTTCTTAACTGATCCTCCAAATAAGGCTTCACTTATCATAACTGCTTTTTCATATTCTTCTGAACCATGTAAATCAGTAATAAACTCTTTTGCTAAAGCTTTTTGAGCTAACCTTAATTCTGGTCTTTCCTTATGATTTTTCATTATGTCATCTATTTCTTCCTTATTTAAGAAAGTATATACTTTTAAGTAATCTTCTATCTTTACATCATCAGTATTAATTAAGTATTGGTATAGTTCATATGATGAAGTCTTATTCTTATCAAGCCATAAAGCGTTACCCTCACTCTTACCAAACTTATTACCTTGTGCGTCTAGTATCAAAGGCATGGTAAACGCATAAGCATCTTTATTAAGCATCTTTCTAATTAGTTCAATACCAGTAGTCATGTTACCCCACTGATCTGATCCTGCTGCCTGAATAACACAATTCTTCTCTTTAAACAGATGAACAAAATCATATCCTTGAATAAGAGTATAAGAAAACTCTGCAAAGGTAATACCACTATCTAACCTTCTACTTATGATATCTTTACTAAGCATGTAGTTAACGTTTATGTACTTACCAACATCTCTTAAGAAATCAATGAAGTTCATCTTACTAATCCAGTCGTAGTTATTAACAACTTCCGCTCCAGGAATAATACTTTTAACCTGACTAGCAATACCATTTAAATTATTTTCTACTGTCTCTTTAGATATTATTTCTCTTTCTGCAGTAGGTCTAGGGTCACCAATTAATCCGGTTGCACCACCAACTAAAAGTATTGGATGATGTCCTCTTTTAGCTAACCTCTTAGCCATTAATAAAGATGAGTAATGACCAATATGTAAACTATCAGCCGTTGGATCAGTTCCCCAGTAAAAAGATATTTTCTCATTATCTAATTTTTCTTTTATAGCATCTTCATCACTTACGTCTTTAATTAGACCTCTCCATTTTAATTCTTCAAATAGTGTCATTTTATCCTCCTTAAATATAAAAACAGTGTTCATCCTTTATTAAAGGACGAATCACTGTAATCCGCGGTACCACCTTTGTTCTAGCTTATGCTAACACTTAAGTTATAATTAACGCTTATAAAACGATTTAACTCCAGTATTGTAATTCATTAACAATTATCTGAATGTTTACACCAACCACATTCTCTCTTTATTAATAATTATTAACTACTTATTACCTTCGCTGTTAACACTTATATTCTATTCTATTATTTAAATATTGTCAATGATATTTAGATTTTTAGCATGCCATTAAAGTAATTACTAAAAGTATCTGATACTTCAGTTAACATATTATTTAGTTCTTCTTTATATGTTAGATAACTTTGATATAAGGGATAACTATTTAGTTTATTATATAAATCTTTTAATTCTAATTCTACTTGTTCATCTTTATTATTAGTAGCAATCTTTTGTAACCTTTTTATATTATTTACTAAATCAGTTATATCTTTATTACATTCAAGTTGCTTTTTAGAAGATAAATAATTTTTATATACTTCTGAATTATCTATTTCTTTAAATAATTCATCTATATCTTTTTTTATATTATCCATCTATCTCACCATCTAAGCTCCAAGTTTTAGCATCAGTTATCCTTACATTAATAATGGTGCCAATACAGTTTTTATCAGCCTTTACGTTTACTAATTTCATGGTATCTGTATACCCAGACACTAAACTATCATCTTTTTCACTAACACCTTCTATTAGTACCGGAACAACACTGCTAACTAACTTTTCATTATTTATTAAAGCATACTTATTTATTAAATCATTTAGTTTATATAATCTTTTTTCTTTTTCTTCTAAAGAAACATTATCTTCCATCTTAGCAGCGGGAGTACCCTCTCTTGCAGAATAGATAAAAGTATAAGCTGAATCATACTTACAAGCTTCTACTAAGGACAAAGTTTCGTTAAAGTCTTCTTCTGTTTCACCTGGAAAACCAACTATTATATCAGTAGTAACAGAGCATCCTTTAATGGTGGTTCTTATCTTGTTATATAACTCTAAGTAAGACTCTTTAGTATATCTTCTACCCATTAATTTTAATATTCTAGAAGACCCAGATTGTACTGGTAAGTGAATATAATTACATATGTTATCATACTTAGCTATAACGTTTATCATCTCATCAGTGAAATCCCAAGGATGAGACGTTACAAACCTTACCCTATCTATCTTTGTTTTAGCCACATCACGTAATAAGTCTTCCATTTTATAAGTTCTATCAGTAAAATCCTTACCATATGCATTAACATTTTGTCCTAACAAAGTAACTTCTTTATATCCTTCTTTTATTAAGGATTTTACTTCATTTATAATATCTTCTGGCATTCTACTTCTCTGTTTTCCTCTTGTATAAGGAACAACACAATAAGTACAAAACTTATCACATCCATACATGATGTTAACCCAAGCCTTATATTTAGAATCTCTTTTCATAGGTAATCCCTCTATAATGTTACCCTCATTTGATTGTACGTTGACTTCTAAAGCATTACTACATA
>CAZBUA010000066.1:0-955 GCA_964494975.1 uncultured Muribaculaceae bacterium | reverse complement strand
GTTCCTTAATTATCTCTGGTAATTTATATATGTTATGAGTACCAAATACAAAGTCCATCCACTTATATTTAGCTACTATCTCATCAACAACGCTTTCTTCCTGACTCATGCATCCCGCAAGACCAACCATAAGTGATGGTTTTGTTTGCTTTAAATGCTTAATTCTACCAAGCATACCAAAGGTTTTATTATGAGCGTTTTCTCTTATAGCACAAGTATTTAATATTATTAAATCAGCATCTAAATAATCATCTGTTGCTGCATACTTCATGTCTTCTAAGATAGCTCTTATTATCTCGGTATCATGTTCATTCATCTGACAACCATAAGTCTTAATATAATACTTCTTATCAGCGCCATAATTCTTCATTTCCTCTGGTATTATATATTTATCTCTTAGTACCTCAATTTTTTCACTAGTTCTTTTTTTAGCTTCTTTATAGTTTGGTTTCAACATAAACATCACTCATTTCTAATAACAAATTATAACATAAAAAACATCCTATTTAAAGGATGTTTGATATTCTTTTATAAGCTTTTTATAATCGTTACCACGTTCTTCAAAGTTTTTATATGTATTATAACTTGCAGCAGCTGGAGATAAGACGCAAGTATAACCCTTATCAGTATTCTTATATGCGTTAATAACCGCATCTTTCATATCATCGGCTTTTATTAAGGTTTTAGTACAACCTAAACTCTTTAGTTCATCTGCTAAGGCATAACCAGTATCTTTTAAGAAGATACAAGTTTTAATATCATCATTTTCTTTATTTAGATAATTAACTAAAGAACTTAGATCTAATCCCCTATCCATACCTCCTACTATTATGGTTTGAACTTTTGGTATGGACTTAATACAGTTAATTGTAGCGGATGGTATGGTTGCTATTGAATCATTATAAAAGTTAATACCATTATAATTACCAACAAACTCCATTCTGTGTTCTAATGG
>CAZBUA010000065.1:0-4714 GCA_964494975.1 uncultured Muribaculaceae bacterium | reverse complement strand
AGAAATTATTATATGACCTATTTCATGAATAATTAAAATAGTAAATAATGTCAGCACGTCTTTAAATAATCCTGAAATAAAAGATAATAAAATAATTATAAGGAACGTAAAAGAAACGTGCGTTTTTTTACAAATACTTATCATATGATAAATACTCATCATCTTTATTAAACTCTAAATATAATTGTTTGTCACAATTACCTAACATTTCTCCTTTTTTTACGTAATCATACAAACTAACAGAAACATCACTTATGTATCCATACTTAATATTTAATCCATTCTTATCCTGCACTTTTATATAATCTTTGGATGCTTCTATTACAATACCAGTAGTAACTGATGGTACTGAGTAGTTAGAAGATACTTTTAAAACGTATCCATTATCTTTTTTTTCAATTGAATCATAAGTTAATTTCTCGCTAGAAACAAGTTTGGTATTATCAGTACTCGTATTTTTAAATGGTATTACATCTCCTAAATACTTATTGTAAACATCATATATTTTTGCAAAAGATAATGAGTTTTGATAAACAATCTTATTAAATGTTTCTTTGTTCTTACTACTTAAACTTATGTATATTAAAGATGCAACAAAGATAAGGATTACGAATAAGGTCTTTATTAATTCACTACCTAAAAGCTTTATAAACATATTGTCAGGTTTAGACTTTGGCTTGTTTTTTATTTTAAAATCAGTATACATTTTATCACCTAATTAAAGGTATGATGTTTTTTTGCTCTTATTACTAATAACCTTATTTATGACAATATAAAACAAGTATATTATCAGAAAATAAATACTGTTAATAATTATGGTATTAGTTAGTTTAGATGTTAAATTATATGGCATATGAAACGTTATAACAAGTGTTAACATTGTCATTAATAACAGGTATATAATTACTGATAATACGTATGAAAATAACTTTCTACTAGTATTAAGCATACGTAATACGTATGCTATTATAATAAAAATAATGGTATTAACAAATAATAAATCGGTATTAATTAAATCATATAATATTCCATATATTAACAAAGTAATATAAAGCTTTTCATCGCTGATATTAAAAGAACTTATTATAACTATGGTACCTATTGTAAAAAGAGGTATAAAGTTGATTATTAAGTTTGGAACTATTATGTCTAATAATAAAGATACTAATAATAAAATTATTGTCATAAGCATACCACTAAGTATAATAAATCATCAAAATTAACCATTGATTCTATCCATACGTTTCTAGATAATCCGTAGTTACTTGACTCTTCTTTAACAACCATACCAACATAAATACCATTATATGAATCATTATTATAATCAGAAAGCATTACTTTATCTCCAGGCTTTATATCATTTTTAGACATTACGTCTGATACTAAAAACAAATTATTCTTACCATCATACTTTTTTAAGACTCCAGATACGTACCCGTTAGAAGTACTTATTATTACCGGTTGCATATTTGAATCATTAATGCTGGTTAGTAACGTGACCTCACTTACGTGAGTACTAGACTTAGTAACAAAGCCAACCAGCCCATCATTATTAATTACTGGTAAGTTGTTTTTAATATCTTCAGCTTTACCCTTATTAATACTAACCTTATTAAACCAACTACTAACGTTACGGTTTATTATTTTAGATACTACATAAGAATTATTTGTACCCTTTAAATTTAAAGCATCTTTTAGTTTATTATTCTCACTAGTTAAGTATTCTATCTTTGAACTATTAAAATTATCATCATAATTATTTTTAGAATAAGTGTTTTTATCTACATAATCATATACATAATAATAGATATTTTTTATAAAACTCTCTATTATAAAATAATTTCTATTATACTTCGTAATCACTAACAAAATAAATAATATAAAGATAAGTATTACCATAATACTTATGATCCTTTTTTTAAAGCTTGTTATCTTTCTATTTATTTTCTTCATAATCTTTTATTCCCCAATAAATCATTATCATAAAAACTATAATAGTTATTCTTGCCTATTATTATATGATCTTGTATTGGTATTCCCTGAAGAATGCCAATCTTGACCAAATTATTAGTTATTAGTATATCTTCTTCTGAAGGTATTACGTTACCAGAAGGATGATTATGCAAACAAATAATAGACGCTGCAGAGGCTAAATAAGCCTCCTTAAATATTTCTCTAGGATGAACCAAGCTTCTGTTTAAAGTACCCTTAAAAAGTAGCTTTTTGTCAATTAACATCTTATTCTGATCTAAATATAAACAATAAAAATATTCTTGATTAACACTCTCTAATTCCGATCTAAAATATTTAAATATCTTCTCAGCACCATTACACTTTAAATTCTTATCTAACGGTTTATTATCATATACCCTTCTACCTAATTCTAAAGCTGCTAAAAAATCAATAGCCTTTACCGCTCCAATACCATTTATGTTTATCATCTTATTAAGAGATAAATATTTTAAATCTGATACGTCTTTTACCATCTTTAATACTTGCTCTGCTAAATACCTAGATGAATAATCCTTAGTACCAGTCTTTAATATGATTGCTATTAAATCTTCGGTACTAAGGTTTTTAGCGCCATACCTAACCAATCTTTCTCTTGGTCTTTCTTCATGTGGTATTTCTCTTATTAAAACGTTATTCATAATTTACCACCAAGTCAGAGTAACTAGCTAAAATCTGTTTTTCAATTATTAATAAAGAATTATCATCAGTGGTAGCACTTAGTAGTTTTTCATATTCATTTAAATTTTGTATAAACTCATCATTATCTATCTTAATCTTATCAATACTTAGGTTCAATCCCTTACTTTTATATATGGTTAACACTTTTTCAATATTATCTTTATTAACCGCCATGGCTAAATAAGCACTAACACTATCATCTGTTTTTATATATACATACCGTTCAATATTACCCACTTGTTGTTCCATTTCTTCTAATGAAGAATAAGTCCCATACTTAAGCATGTATACGCTTTTCCCTATACTTATTACCTTTTTAACATCTACTTTTTCATAATTATCAAAAGTAAACTTACCAAGTATTGATCCGGATAGTAATGCTAAAAATATCCATATAACAGTCTTCTTCATTTAAATCACCCAACTACATAATAAGCTAATATATTAAAAATATTTGTCGAAAAAAAGAACGTGTCATAATTTATTAACACGTTCTTTTAAATAGATATATCTTGTCTATAATAAATACTATCATCATCATAACCATAATCACCACTCATGGTAGCTACGTATTCTTCATACTGATTTATTACCTTAATACATGTTTCATCATTACTAGTAGCTATTCTACTCATGCTTTTTTTCCACCAATTATACATGGAACTTGCATCTTGAAACAATACGTGGGACCTACTATTAAACTTAGATAAATCAGCTTGTACAAACTCACTAATTCTCGTTGTGTATATGGTGTTTACTTCATCATTATGTTTTTGAAGATATAATTCATATTGCCCTCTTATTTGCATGTCTGTTTCAATGAGTTTATGCCTGTTATGACACCACCAATTCTTGATTAATTTCCCATTTTCAAAAGTTCCTTTATAATCAATTGAAAACTTTGAATCGTCTTCAATTTTAAGAAATTCTGAAAGTCTTTTATCAGCACTTTTAGACGTAGCATCCTTAACAATCATGTTCTTTTTCTTATATAAAATACTTGCTAAACGATACTGATTAACCACTTTCTTCTCTAACAAACCATCAGATAACATTATTTGATTTTTATATCTTTCCCAAAACACATGCATTGGTAATCCATCTGCAAACTTAATTAAATCACTAAAAAACTTTAAATAGCTTTCATTATTAACTAATTGTTTTATTCTAATATTATAATAAGTATTTCTTCTTACCTCAATAAATGATAAATAATCATTATATTGTTTAACAATGTTTTTACATAGTTCATCTTTGCTTTGCATTATCTCATTTTTATTAATTATCCAAAAAGCACTCATTTGTTTATTATTTTTAAACAATATGTGTGATGTGTTACTAAACTTAGTAACGCTTTTTTCATTATAAAATTCTTCTAATAATAATTTACTATCATTATTCATACTTTCATCCCTTTTTTAATATTTGGTATGATACACAATATTAAATTATTTGTCAAGAAAAGCATACCTTTGGTATGCTATATTAAATTATTTCTACTGTATACTAAAACGTTCTTATCAGTAAACACCCTTACCCTTGCTGGGCAAACTATCTTACAAAAGCATAATCCACTTGCCACTATGTCATTATTATTGGGTAAATCAAAACTAGTTTCGTTTAAATCTCTTAAATGATCATTAGTATTAATATTTATCTTAGTTACCTTTATATCGTTAGATAAATATAACGTTACACTATTTTTTTTATCATCTAAAAAATCTATTCTAGCATAATTATCAATTATTAATGACTGACTCTTATTTAATTGATAAGTTCTGGGTCTTATTTCAGATCTTGGTGTTATCTTTTTAATATCTTCAGCTTTTGCATTCGCTACAAAATTATTATTCATTACTAATCCTGGAGTATCTATAAAAGTTATATCATCATTTATTTTAACTTCTAAACAACTTAACGTTGTGGCAGGCAATCCACTTGTTGTTACGTATGAATCATCATTAGAATAAGCTTTAATAAAAGCGTTTATAATGGTACTTTTACCAGCGTTAGTATTACCTAC
>CAZBUA010000064.1:0-4776 GCA_964494975.1 uncultured Muribaculaceae bacterium | reverse complement strand
GCACAAGCTGCTATTAAAGCAAAGAAATAATTATAAAGAACCCTATGGGTTCTTTTTTATTGATAAAAAAATACAAATAAGTTATAATAAAATTATAAAGTAGAGGGTGAAAACATGGCTGAAGAAAGAGAAAAGAAGACTGAGACATTATTACTAATAATAATTGGAATAATATTAATAGGGCTTGTCATACTTGGTTTAATATATGCAAAATCTGAGAAAGGTAAAAAATCTATAACAACTACAACAACTACAGCAAGTAGTGAGAGTGAAGATAAATATAACTTAACAGACGAGCTGAAAAACAAGATAATAACTAAAGAGGAAGATGGTTATGTTTATTTATATATTGATAATTTTAAAGTTAATATAGAGTCTATTGATGGTTATTATAATTTTAAACTTTTAAAAGATAAAATTATTTTTACTGTTTCTGACAAAGACGTGTTCTATCTTTATGCTGTTGATTTATCTGGAGATAATGAAGTGAATTTATCAAAAGGATTAAATGGTTCTTACTCCGGGGATTATAATATAAAGAATAATATTATATACGTAAACACTAATAATTTAGGTCAGGATCCTGCAGCAAACGTATGCAATTATAAATCTAATAAAAAGGTTTCTTTTGTAACCAAGATTACTTATAAAAATAATGAATTTGCTAAGAAACTTGATAGTTACAAAACGGCAAGAGAATATATAAATGAAAACAGCATAGATTGCAATAAATAAGCTTAGGTAAGCTTATTTTTTTATGTTATAATATTTATATAGAAGGTGATATGTATGATAAAGATAATTCAAAATAGTAGTGTTACTAATCATGAAGTGGAAAGTAATTCTATTATTTTTGTCACCTCTAATGGGCTGTTAAAATATAAAAATAAATATGTAAATAAAGATGTGTTAGTAACAACAATTAAGAATGTAGCTTTAAAGATAGTTAATAAATATAGTGATAAAAAATTAGTAAGTGATGAAGTATCTTACATACTTATGGATGAAGCTTTTAATAACATTAAGAATAACTTAAAAAGATATAATAATGTTAATGATATTACTTTTAATAAAGAACTAATAAACACTTATCAGTTTTATTTAGATAATAAGCTATTATCTAATGATAAGATAAATGATTTAAAACTAATATATGAAGAATATGAGAAAGTACTTGAAAAGAATAATTTGGTATCAATAAGTGATGTGTATAAAATATTAAATAATAATATTGAAAATATAGAATATGATAATATTTATTTTGAAAACGTAACCAATCTTACTAATGATAACGTAGAGTTTATTAACAAATTAAAAGAAACTAAGAACGTGGTTATTTATGCTAATACAATTAATAATGAAAGTTTAGTAAAAGAATTAAATGAAATAAGCAACATACACACCGAATACCCTAATAATAATGATATTACAAATTTATATAAAATAGGATCTAAAAATTTATTTAAAGATGTAATGATAGTAGGTGCTAACGACTTATATGAAGAGGTAAAGTTTGTTTCAAACGACATAAGAAAAAATATTAATAATGGACTAAAGTATAAAGATATATTAGTAGTGTCTAGTGATGTCAAAAGATATGATAAGTATTTTAAATTACTATTTAATTTTCCTTATCAAAATGAAATTATTAAAGGGACTGTAACAAATGATTTTATAAACATATTTAGTGATGTTTTAAATGGTAATTTTTCTTGTGCTAACTTTATTAGTATGTTAAAACTTGGAGTTTATAATTTAGATAATAACATTATAGATAAGTTAGATAATTATGTTTATATGTGGAACTTAGAAAGCAAACCTTTTTATGATGAGTTTATTTATAATCCAAATGGTAATAGGACACTTAGAGATAATGATACGTTAGTATTAGATAAATTAAATAATGTTAGAATAAATGTTATTAATCCTATTAGATATTTATTAGAAAACATAGTAAAAGAAGATAACGTAACCATGATACTAAAATACATCTTTACTTATTTAGACGAAGAGGGTATTACTAGTTATTTATCTATTAATGATGAAGATGGCTATAATAGCATGGTTAATAATTTTGAAATAATTAATGATTATTATAAATGTGCAAGTATTAGTAGCATTTTAAACTTATTAAATGAAATGCAGTGTATTAGTACTGGTAACAAGAAAATGTTAGATGAGGTAAACGTATGTAAGTTAGATAATTATGTTAGTAATCATTATAAGCTTGTATATTTTATTGGAGTAACTGAAAAGGACATACCTAGTAAGTTCAAATATGATACTTTAATTAATAATAATGACTTAGATAACGATACTGTTTATAATTTAATTACCATGCATAATGATAAAGAAACAAATTTGGTTTCTAACGTTTTATTAAATAATAATGTTATTATTACTTATCATAAACTTACTGATGAGGGATCTAAAATAAATTGTAGTGACTTATTAAATAAGTTTTACAATAAACCTATAATGTATAAGTATCAAATAAATAAATCTAATAATAACATATTGAGTAATATGATTGATAAGGATGTTGCAGAAAAATTATATGGAACCGATTTATTCTTAAGCCCAACAAGTTTGGAAATGTATGCCAGCTGCAAGTATGCTTATTTTCTAAAATATGGATTAGGTTTAAATATTAAAGAAAAACTTACTTTTGATAAAAGGGAAGTTGGAACGTATGTTCATTACATATTAGAAAAATGTATTAGTAATAACGTAAGTAAAGATAATATAAGTGAATTAGTTAATAAGTATACTGATGAATATTTTAATATTAATTTAAAACCTTTTAATAATACTGTTAATTATGTAATAGAAAGACTTAAATCAAGCACTATAGAATTATTAAACATAATGCTTGATGAATTATCAAATACCAAGTTAAAACCAAAAGATACAGAGTTTAAGATAAAGGACATACCTCTTAATATTAAACTTAATAATGGTACCTTAAGAATATCTGGAATAGTAGATAGAATAGATTGGTATGAAGAAAATAATAAACGTTACTTTAGAATAATAGATTATAAAACCGGTAATAAAGAGTTTAGATTAGATGATGTTACCAGAGGATTAAACATACAGATGTTAATATACTTATTATCGATAAGAAATAGTAATAAAAACAACATACCTACGGGATTCTTATATTATCATGCTTTAATTAATAATAAAATTAGTAGCTATACCACTAATAATAAGGAAGTAACGAAAAACACACTTGATGGTGTTAAAATGAATGGTATTTTAAATAAGGACTATTTATCTTTATATAATGATAATACCATGGGTGATTATATTGACGTTAAATTAAAAGATAAAATAAATGAAGAAAAAGTGTTTAATAGTGAGGATTTAGAAACCATCTTTAACGAAGTGCTATCGGTTTTAACAGAAGAGGGAAACAATATTTTAGATGGTGATATACGGGTTAATCCAATAAATGATGGGAAGAATGATTCTTGTAAATACTGTAAGTTTAACTCGGTATGTAAGTTTGATAAAAACGTAGATAATTATCGTAAGTATAAAGCTATCAGCAACAGAAAAGCACTAAGTGATATTAGAGGTGATAATAATGAACTGGACTAATGATCAATTAAAAGCAATAAAAACCCGTGGTGGTAAGGTGCTTGTTAGTGCGGCTGCTGGTTCTGGTAAAACGGCAGTATTATCAGAAAGGGTGTTAGATTTTATTAATAATGGTGGTGATGTAGATAAACTACTAGTTGTTACCTTTACTGATGCCGCAGCTTTAGAAATGAAACTTAGAATTAAAAAGAAGATTGAAGAAGCTGCTCTTATTAATAATGATTCACACTTAATAAAACAATTAACTTTGATAGATAATGCTAAGATAACAACGATGGATGCCTTCTATTCAGAAATAGTAAAACAAAACTTTGACGTATTAAAAATAAGACCGGATTTTTCTATACTCCAACCCGCAGAAGAAAGTATTCTAAAAGAGAAAGTATCTAAAGAGGTTTTAGAACAGTCTTTTAATAACCCTAATTATATAAAGATGTTAAAAGTTTTAAACGCTACTGATGAGGACTTGATTAAAAAAGAAATTATTAAGATTAGCAACTTTTTAAGTACCATTCCTTTTTATAAAGATTATGTTAAAGAATGTATTAATAAATATGATGGTAATGATTATAAAGAAATGTATTTATCAATGATTAAGGAAACCATGACGTCTTATAGTAATTTATATAAAGATATAAAAGAGGAACTACATAATGCATCAGATGATTTTGATAAGCTAAATACATATATAGTTGAAGAAGAGTTAATAATAAACAAGCTATTAAATGTTAAAAGTTTTGATGAGTTATCATCCGTTATTAGACTGTCTTCATTTAATAGACTGTCTGGCATAAGGAATCATGGGGAAGACTATGTATATAATAAATATAAGGCTATTAGAAAGAAGTTTAAAAGTGAGATACAGGTAAAATTAAGTGATTTAGCAAACATAACAGATGAAGTATTTAATAATCAAACGAGTATTATTAAAGAAACATTATCATCATTTTTAAACGTGGTAATTAGTTTTAATGATAAGTTATTAGAAGAAAAAAGAAGTATAAATAAATATTCTTTTAGTGATATTCCAATATTTGTAACAGACTTACTAATAAAGGATAATAAGAAAACTTTGTTAGCAGAAGAAATGTCAAATCTTTATGATGAAATATTAATAGATGAATATCAAGATACTAATAAGTTACAAAGCATTATATTTAATGCGTTATC
>CAZBUA010000063.1:0-4842 GCA_964494975.1 uncultured Muribaculaceae bacterium | reverse complement strand
CTGGTAGCTACGTCAAGTTCATCATTAACAACTACATAATTATACTTAGTTAATTCATTTATTTCTTGATAAGCAGTTTTAAATCTATTTAGTATTTTATCATTAGATTCAGTACCACGTTTTTTTAGCCTAATAATTAAATCCTTCATTGTTGGTGGCATAATAAATATGAATATGGCTTCTGGTATTAAGTGTTTTATTTTTAAAGCACCTTGTACTTCAATAACCAAGATCACATCTTCTCCAGCATCAATGTGTCTGCTAACCATCGATCTTGGGGTACCATAATACTCATTGTTATACTTAGCATACTCTAAATATTCGTTATTATTAATACCGTCTTCAAACTCTTTTGTTGTCTTAAAAAAATAACTTATACCATCTTCTTCTCCCATTCTTGGTTTTCTAGTCGTCGCTGAAACGGATACCCAAAAATTATCATTATATTCCTTTAATCTTTCACATATTGAATCTTTACCCGAACCAGATGGCCCTGACAATACAATTAAACTTCCTTTGTTGCTAGACTTAATAATGTTATTCATAATTATCTCCTATGTACAAAAAAAGACCTAATGGTCTTATTCACACGTTCCTTCTCCAGACTTGTCACCCTTCTTATAAGTTTCTCCTATAAGTTCACATGAAGTCTTAGTAATTGAATCTTTTAAACTATTACCAAAGAATTTTATTAAAGTAACTGCTATACCAGTAACTAACGCTATTATTAAAACGTACTCAACCAATGCTTGTCCTTTTTGACCAATATTTTTTAAGCTTTTCATATCTTTCACATCCTTATCATACAATATTAGTTTATCATTTATTAGAGCCTTTTGTCAATAATATATTTGTATTATATCAAATAATGTGTTAACATTATTTTAGGTGATATAAATGTTAGAATTTAATAACATAACCATTAAACCTACTAAAGGTTTTAAATCAAGATTATTGGGATTAATGTTTAAAAAGAATATTAATTATGGATTATTATTTAATAATTGTCGTAGTATTCATACGTTTTTTATGTTAGAGCCTATAGACATAGTTGCTACTAATAATGATGATAAAATTATTAAAATGTACAAGTCAGTAAAACCTTGTAGAATCTTAATAGCACCCAAACAAACCAAACGTATATATGAATTACCAAAAGGAACTTTGTAGTTCCTTTTTATTTTGCTTTTGCCTTAACATAATATCTTTCATCACCACTATCAGTACAAGTAACTAGTGTTACTTCAATAGTAGTATCATCACCTGGTTGTGCTAAATAAGAAGCATCATCTGGTGAGGTAATTCCGTATTCATATACGTAATAATTTAGAGTATTACCATAAAGATCTGTTATTTTAACAACATCATTTTTAACCAGTTTATTAATTCTAATAAAGAATCTTTGTCTCATAAAATTATGACCACCAATGGCAGCATTACCAGGAGTATTTAAATCTGGTCCAGACATCTTAACTACCGAAGTATTATAAGCTCCAGCCGTGTTTTCTTTTAATATAGGCAAATGAATGTTGGAGCGTTCTATATCTATTCTTCCAATTATTGTATAAATCATACCATTATACGTTACTTCTGCCTCACCTGTCTGATTATTATTATTTATTTCTTTATCTACTTTATCAAGTAATTTATTTGATAATTCAGCACGTTTTCTTTCTCTAAAATTATTATATATAAACATTGCGGTTGCCACATAAAGCAGTACCACTATTATTATTAATAATATATTAAAAAAACGTTCTTTATTAATTTTACTAAGTATTTTCTTCATATTGCACCTACACTTTTATATATGGCTTTAAAATGTTATATCCAAAGAAATATACTAAACATCCTAAAATAACAAGCACTAGTAAAGATATGTATATACCCTTAATAAACTTATCATTTTTTTTAACTTTTTTAGTATCTTCAGATACGTCTACAAATTCCATATTATCCATTACTATCACCATCACTCTTAGAATTATCTTTATATATCATTTTACCATTATAATTATAATACTCATTTTTATAAATAATATAATTATCATGAGCTTCATACTTATTATTAAATGAAGTTATGTTTATACTTTTATATGTACTTGAGAACATAACCATGTCATTAGTATCGGTAGATAATTTAATCATTGGATATGTTGTATCAAACTCTATATTTGTATAATACTCTTTATCTATCTTTTTACCCTTACTATTATATAATTCATAATTAGAATCTTTCATAACAGCATAAAATATATTTTTAGAATCACGAGCAGTTGTTAACTTAACAATATCATACGCCATCTTAACATCATTATTAACAAAGCTTATTATTGTCTTACCATTCTTATTAATAACTCCATATCCATCGTTAGTTTTGGCAATTGCATCACCATAAGAATCAAACTCACCAGCTTCAATAAATCTCTGCTCTGTTATTAAGTTACCATCCTCGTTTATATAACCATAAGTATCATCATCAAACCTAACAATAGCTATACCATTCTTAAATGGTTTATAAATACTAAAGCCATCAATTGTTTTATATGCTTCACCATTTTTAACCATTATGATAACATCTTTATTAGCTTTATAATCATGTTCATTATACATGAATATTCCCATACCAACAAAAGCATCATTAACTCCTAAACCCTTTTTTAATTGTTCATACGTTTTAGAGCTTATAAACTCATAACCATAATCATTAGTTATTGCTTTTAAAACACCTGATGAAATTGAACTAATTGATAAACTATTATAACTTTCTGACGAAATTATAACCTTATCATCAAGTACGTAATCATATTCTTTATTAGTATCTCTAGTTATTGTAAATATATTGTTATCTTCCGCGGTCATTTCATTTAAAGTTGGTTGGGTAACTTCTACTCCAGTATTAATATTAACCACTTGAGAAGACTTATTAACGGTTACTACTCCATACATTTGACTAGTTTTTTCAGTTGTCTTAGAAACCAATACATCTATCTTCTTATCATCATCTGATGATAATTTATAAGTATATATTTCTTTACCTTCTAGGTTTATTAATCCAACGGTATTTCCCTTTACAAAGGTATAAACACTACCTACATACGTAATCATGTCGTACTTAAAAGATACCTTTTCTTTTAATGAACTATCTAAAACACCATACTTAAGTCCAGACTTAGTGGTTTTTGAAGCTATTATGTCAGTATCTGCACGGTATAGTGAAAAGTAGGTACTTGCTTTAATAACTTCTTTACCGGCCTTATCAATAACAAGAGGCAGGTTAGAACCGTTCTTAACAATGGCATATTGTTTAATAAAATCTTCAGCATAGTTATATTTAGCATTAACTAATTTATCTCCATACTCGTCAACATATCCATACTTATCATTTTGCATAATCTTTATTGGTACGTTATCACTAGCATAAACTTTTATACTATTAAGCATGTTACCAGCCTTACTTATAAATATTTCAAAACCAAGTAACATTAAAATAATAACGTACACCATTGACTTTCTAACTATCTTTCTAGTCTTAGCATTCTTTATATTAAAATCTTTAATAGATGGTTTATACTCATCTAATCGTTCTTCAGAAGCATCTATTTCTATTTTTGATTTTGCATCAGACGTTTCTAATAAATCATCCAGATTCGTTGTTAATTCTAGTGTTTCAGCCTTATCATTACTACTAATATCTTCAAAATCTAGCATCTCAAGCATATCATCAATACCACTAGATACCTTAGCATCATTTTCAAAGTCAAGAGTTTCTATTTCTTCATCTTTTTTTTGCATGATAAAACCTCCTTCCACTATCTAAGAACATTTTATAATAAATATCAATAAATTACAAGATAACAGTTATATAAATGTAAATCTTTTTAAATAAAAAAAGAATGATTAAAATCATTCTTTAAACTCAAATATCATGTCCATAATCTGAATTCTATCACCGTACTTAGCTCCCATTTCAGAAAGTTTATCATCAATACCCATAGCTTTTAACTTTCTAGCAAACCTAATTGCTCCCTCATCAGTAAACTTGGTCATTTTAAATAATTTTTCAACCTCCGGTCCGGTTACTACATATATGTCATTATCCCTAACAATCTTGAATGGTTGTTCTTTTTTAAACTTATATAATACGTGTGATTCAAAGCTTTCTTCTTCAAAAATAGGAGTTTCTTCTATTTTATCTAATTCATCCGCAATTGCTACCAAGGCATCATCCAATCCCTCAGACTTAATGGCACTTGTTTCATATACCTTAACATCATACTTTTTCTTAAATTCTTTTAAGTTTTCAGATGCTCCGTCTAAATCCATCTTGTTAGCTATCACAACTTGAGGCTTTTTAATTAACTTTTCATCAAAATCCTTAAGCTCTTTATTTATTGTTTCATAATCTTCTATTGGGTTTCTTCCCTCAGAACCAGACATATCAATAACGTGAGCGATAACACGTGTTCTTTCAATGTGTTTTAAGAATTTATCTCCCAATCCTTCTCCAAGAGAAGCTCCCTTTATTAATCCAGGAAGATCTGCCGCTACAAAAGTTCTACCATCACGAGTTCTAACAACTCCTAAATTAGGATTTAAAGTAGTAAAGTGATATGCTGCTATTTTAGGCTTAGAAGCAGAAATCTTAGAAAGAATTGTAGACTTACCTACAGAAGGCATACCAACAAAGCCAACGTCCGCTAAAAGTCTTAATTCAACCTTTAAAGTTCTTTCTTCTCCAGGCTCGCCATGCTCTGAAAAATCAGGTGCAGGATTACTAGGAGTAGCAAAAGCGGTATTTCCCCTACCACCACGGCCTGCCTTAGCGATAATAACCTCATC
>CAZBUA010000062.1:0-5078 GCA_964494975.1 uncultured Muribaculaceae bacterium | reverse complement strand
GGAGGTAGATATAATGGTCTTACTGAACAATTAGGAGGACCAGAAACACCATGTATGGGATTTGCAGCAGGATATGATAGACTTATGTTAGCTATTGAAAAAGAAGGTATTAAGCTACCTATAAGTGATTCGGTTGATGCTTTCATAATGTATGTTAATGAAGATGAAAAAAAGTATTCAGCTTATTTAACTCAAGAACTTCGTATGGCTGGTTTTAAGATAGAAACCGAGTACACAGGAAGAGCTTTAAAGGGTCAGTTTAAACAAGCTGACAGACTTAATAGTAAATACTTAATTATTTTAAATAGTGATGATTTAAAGAATAATGAGGTCAAGATTAAAAATAATAAAACAAAAGAAGAAGAGTTAGTATCTATAGATGCGTTAATATATTATTTAGATGAAAACGTATCTGAGGATGATACTTCTGATGAACACGAATGTAATTGTGGAGATGATTGTCATTGCCATGATGAAGGTCATGAGTGTAATTGTGGTGATGACTGCAAGTGTCATGATAACAAATAATTTTTAGGAGGTAACGATGGAAAACTTAGAAGAATGTTTTGAAAAAGAAATAACTTTATCTGGATTTGTTGAGAAAGTTAGAAACATGCAGTGGGTACAGTTTATCGTACTTAGAAATAATAGAAAAAGAATTCAGGTAACGATAGAAAAATCAGATGATAAAAATAAAGATTTAGTATCAATAGTAGATACCTTAACGGTAGAATCTACTATTAAAGTAACAGGTACTTTAAAGAAAAATGAAAACGTAAAGATGGGTGGTATGGAATTAATACCAAGTAGTATTGAAGTTACTAGTATTAGTAAACCAGAATTACCAATAAGTATTAAAGAAAAGACTAACGCTCTTAGGGAAACAAGACTTGATTATAGGTTCTTAGACTTAAGAAGAGATGATAACAACTTATTATTTAACGTACAGTCTTATATGGAATATAAGATGAGAGAGTACTGGTATAATAATGGTTTTACCGAGATTCATACGCCTAAGATATCTGCATCCGCTGCAGAATCAGGAGCGGAAATGTTTAAGTTAGACTATTTTGGCCAAAAAGCATGCTTATCTCAGTCACCACAGTTTTATAAACAAATGGCTTTAGCAGGTGGTTTAAATAAAGTCTGTGAGATTGGGCCAGTATTTAGAGCGGAAAATTCACACACTTCATATCACGCAACAGAAATTGAAATGATTGACGTTGAGGTTGCTTGGATTAATTCTGTTAGTGACGTAATGGATGAAGAAGAACGTTGGATTAAATATTTCATCGACGCTACTTTTGATAAGTATGGTGAAGATATAATAAGTATGTATAAAGTTGAAAAGCCTACTACTAATATTGATTGGCCTAGAATTGATTTTTGGGATGCTAAGAAGATATTAAAAGAAGAAATGCATTATGAAGGTGAAGTTAAGGAAGACTTTGAACGTAAGGAAGAAGAGTTAATGTGTGAGTATGCTAAGAAGAAATATAATAGTGATTTTATATTCATAACTAACTATCCTTATAGTGCTAGAAGCTTTTACGTTATGAAAGATGATAATGGTGTAACTCAAACTTACGACTTGTTATTTAGAGGGGTAGAAATAACTTCTGGAGCTCAAAGAGAACACAGGCCAGAGGTTCTTACTAAACAAATAATTGAAAAGGGATTAGATCCTAAAGATCTTAAATTTTATATTGAATTCTTTGAATATGGATGTCCACCTCATGGAGGATTTGGTGTTGGTATGGCAAGAATTCTTATGAAAGTATTTAATATTGATAATATTAGGGAAGCTACTTTTATATACAGAGGCCCTACAAGATTAAACCCATAATTTTACATTAAGAACCTTTATGGTTCTTTTCTTATTGTTTTTTAAATGAAAATAATATATAATTAGGGTGTAAAGATAGGGGATGTTAGTATGAGAGAAGATATATTAAGTTTAGAAGATGATTTTGCTAATAATGAATATTATGGTACTAATTCATGGACTGATGAAAAATATCGTGTTATTAGTGGTAGCGTTCCAGTTTTGATTTCAGCTCCACACGCTGTTAATCAGTTGCGTGGTGAGGATGTTAGGGATGCAGAGAAGTATACCGGAGCCATTGCAAGATATGTTAGTATGGCTACTAATTCTTATGCTATCTTTGAACTATTTACTCATGAGGATCCTAATAATGATGGTGGCTCTGCTTATAAGGATGGCGTTGTAAACTTGCTTATGGCTTGTAATATTAAGATGTTATTAGATATTCATTCTAGTACCTTTAGTGATGATACTGATATTGATGTTGTTACTAACTTACATGAGACGCTATGTGGTAATGATAAATTAATAGATGTAATTAAAGAATTGGGTAAAAAGTATGATGTTAAGGTAGATGAGAACAATAAACCTAATAAAGAAAGAAAGCATGAGGTAATTAATGCTGGTTCTTTAGTTTGTGGTGTTCCATCAATAAGATTAGTTATTAATAACAAGAGTTTAGACATAATAAATAATGAAGATAAGTTTAAGAAAATAGTAATGTTATTACAAGCATTAGTAATGTATTCTAAAAATATTTAAATGTAAAATTATGTAATACGTATTGAATAATATATAAATTACGTGGTATAATATAATTGACCTGAAGGTATCGCATACTGGCACATTTAACCCGCTATTGAATTAAAAGGGAATCAGGATCAATGATGGTGTTCATGCTTAATTTATTAAGAAGTCTAAAATCATTGTGGGATACCCACCTGCATGTTGTGCAGGTTATATTGCCAGTTAAACGACCCTTTGGGTCTTTTTTGTTGTTTTAATTTTTAATTAGATATATAATATTTATATGGAGTGATACTATGTTTGAAAGAACTAAACTTTTATTAGATAAAGAAAAGATAGATAATATAATTAATACCAGTGTTTTAATAGTGGGTATTGGTGGTGTTGGAGGTATTACCTCAGATTTGGTAGCGCGCTTAGGTGTTGGTAATATTTATATAGTAGATTATGATAAGTTTGAAATATCAAACTTAAACAGACAAATATTATCATTAAGAAGTAACGTTGGTGAGTATAAAGTAAATGTTGCTAAAAAAAGAATACTAGATATTAATGATAAGTGCAATGTTACTACTTATAATACTAAATTAGACCAAGTGTTCTTAGATAATTTTAATGCTGATGTTGATTATATAATAGATGCATGTGATGATATAAATGCTAAAGTATTATTAGTTAAGTATGCGATAACAAATAACATAAAGATAATTTCTTGTTGTGGAACTGGCAACAGAATAGATCCTACCAAACTAACTTATTCAACGATATGGAAGACTGAGGATGATCCTTTATCAAAGAAGTTTAGATATGAGTTAAGAAATAATAATATTACTTATAAATTACCAGTGGTTTATTCTAAAGAACATCCAATAAAAACTAAAGAAAGCGTTGGTTCCGTTAGTATGGTTCCAAATGCAGCGGGAATTTTACTTGCAAGTTATGTTTTAAATGATATTATGAAAGGAAATGATTAATATGAAAGCAAGGTTTATAGATGATAACATTAATAATAAAAAAACTAAAATTAATTTAACTGAAGAAAATAAAATTGATATTAAGTCTTTAACTAGAAGCAATTATAAAAAGAAGACTAAAGCTCCAAGCAATATTACTAAGGTAAAAAGAAGATAATAATATCTTTTTTTTCTTGATATAATTGTAATAAAGTGATAGAATTATCATAACAAATAAAGTAGGAGTTGAATTAGATGAAGAAGAAATTATTTTTAGTATTGATGATGTTTAGCTTGTTTATGTTTATTGGAAGTGTTAAGGCTGAAGGCACTGACTCAATATATTGTAATGAAGAAGTAATAATAGGGGATAACATTGTATGTACGGTTACTGTTTCTGAAAACAGAACCATTGATGCCGATAGTAAATACCTTTCATTTGGAGGAATAACCGGTGAAGGAAATAGTCAGGGCACTGGAGTTTCGGCTAACTTTGTAGCGAATGGTAAGGTTACTTTTGCAACCATAAAAACTGGGACTGCTGTTATTAATTTAAAAAATGGTGATGGAGAAGTAATTAAGAGTGCTACCATTACAATATCTCCAAAACCTACCACAACAACCACAACGGTATCTAAGTCTAGTAATGTTTATTTAAAGAGTATAAATATTGATGGAGATGCTATTGAAGATTTTAAGAAGACTAAGAATTCTTATGAAGTAGAGGTGCCATATGATACTGAAAAGGTTACTGTTGAGGCAGAAGCAGAAGATTCTAAGTCTACCGTTGATGTGGATGGACCAAAGAAGTTATCTGTAGGGGATAATGAATATACAATCGTTGTAACGGCTGAAGATAAGTCTGTTAAGACTTATAAAGTTGTTATTACTAGGAAAGAAGAAGATAAATCTACCATCACTAAGCTTAAGAACATAAGCATTAAGGGTTATAAGATTAACTTTGATTCTAGCTCTAAAACGTTTTATGTAAAGGTTAATAAGGATACTACTGATTTAGATATTACCGTTACTACTAAAGATAGTAATGCTAATTATAAAATAACTGGTAATGAGTATCTTGAAGACGGAAGTGTTATTAAGATTAACGTAACAGCTGAGGATGGTAAAACCACTGATACTTATCGTATAATAATACAAAAAGATACAACTAGTATCATGCCTTATATATTAGGTGGCATTGGTGCTTTAGTTGTTATATTGGCTATTATAATATTAGTAATTAGAAAGAAAAATCAAAAGAAGAGAGCTACAAAGAAAATAGCACCAAAGAATGATGATAAATCATATGAAAAAGAAACGGAAGATACCAAGGTTGTAGCAACTGATAAAACTATTGAGATGAAAGCTATAAATGAAGCCGTTAAAGCAAAAGAAGTAGATAGTGATGATACTAACTTTGATGATGAGTATAATAAGGTAAGAAAAGAAGAAGAGGAAGATGATTCTGAGTTTGATATTACTGAAGAGGTAATAGATAATGATGAGGATGAACGAACAAGATTGTTTACTTATGATGAGGAAGATGAGATAAC
>CAZBUA010000061.1:730-5161 GCA_964494975.1 uncultured Muribaculaceae bacterium | reverse complement strand
GTTGTGGTAGCAAGTTATTTCTTATTTTCTAGTGGTACCAGTGATATAATAAAGGCTAGTATTAGGAAGTTAAGAGCAACAGCAAACTTAACTCAAGGAAATACTGAAGAATATCCTGTTATTAACATGGTAATTAATTCTAGTGGTGGTGAGTATGTTAATACGGATGTTGCAATTACTATTAATGCAACGTGTAATTATAATATAGAAAACATAGAATATTCATTTGATAAAGAAACTTGGAATGAAGCTACAGATGCTACTTATGGTAAGGAAGCTAAGGCTAAGTTGGTATTTACTAAATCTATTAATAAAACTTTATATATAAGGGTTAGAAATGAACTTGGATACTCAAGTTATTATTTTGATACTCCAGTTAAGATTGATAAGGATAAACCCGTTGTTAAAATATCTAATAACGTAATAACGGTTACGGATAATAACGGAGTTTCAAACTTACAGTATTCTAATGATGGAATCACTTGGGAAGATGATGTGCAAGACGGTTCATCACTTATTTCAAAGGATTTAGTTAGCTATAAGTACGTTAGAGCGGTTGATATTGTTGGTAATATAAGTAGTGTAAAAGAAATTAAGTAGTGTTTGCTTAATTTCTTTATTTATGTTATAATTTTTTTACAGAGGCAATGAAGAGAAGTAGTAATTACTGAAAAGCTTTTAGAGAGTCTGTAGTTGGTGAAAGCAGATAAGTAATAGGTAATGAATTCATCTTGGAGCTTGATAATGAAAGTTATCACGTTTACTTACGTTATAAGTATTAGAGAGCATAGCAAAATCTATGAAGCAAGGTGGTACCACGGTATATATCGTCCTTGTTTTATGGATTTTTTTGTTTAGGGAGGAAAAAATGAAAGAAAGAGTAGAAACTATTAGAAAGGAATTTGATGAGTCTGTATCAAAAATAACTGATATAAAATCATTAAATGATGTAAGAGTAGATTATCTTGGTAAAAAAGGTAAGGTATCAGAACTATCGACAGGTATGAAATCTTTATCAAATGATGAAAAAAAGAACGTTGGTATTATTTTAAATGAGATAAGATCGTATGTTACTGGTAAATTAGAACAAATTAAGGAAGACTTAGAAACCAAGGCATTAGATGATAAATTGAAAGAAGAGACTATAGATATAAGCTTACCTAGTAAAAAAATAAAAAGAGGTTCAAAGCATCCATTAACACTTATTGAAGAAAGATTTGAGGATATCTTTTCATCAATGGGTTATACCGTTTATGATGGTCCTGAGATAGAAAGTGATGAGAATTGTTTTCAAAAGTTAAACTTACCGAAGGGACATCCCGCTAGGGATGCTCAAGATACTTTTTATTTAAAAGATGAGTATGAAAACTATTTGATTAGAAGTCAAACCTCAACAGCTCAGGTAAGAGCTATGGAAGAAAATACTGATAAGGGTCCACTTAGAATAGTTTGCCCTGGTAAGGTATATAGAAGGGATGAAGATGCTACTCATTCTCATCAATTTATGCAAATAGAAGGATTAGTTATTGATGAAAATATTTCGATGGCTGATTTAAAAGGTACTTTAGAATTGTTTTGTAAGAAAATATTAGGTGATAAAACCAAAGTAAGATTTAGACCAAGCTACTTTCCTTTTACGGAACCTTCGGTAGAGGTAGACGTATCATGCTTTAAGTGTGGTGGTAAGGGTTGTGCTTTATGTAAGCAAACCGGTTGGATAGAAGTATTAGGAGCTGGTATGGTACATCCTAACGTTCTTGAAATGAGTGGTTATGATAGCAAAAAATATCAAGGATTTGCATTTGGTACTGGTATGGATAGGTTTGCAATGTTTAAGTATGGAATACCCGATATTAGAACAATATATGGTAATGATATAAGATTTTTAAAACAATTTGATAGAAAGGATGATGAATAATGATATTATCTAGAAAGTTTGTTAGTAATTATATAGATTTACCAAAAGATTTATCAATAAAACAAATAGCGGAAGATATGACTTCGGTAGGTAATGAGTATGATAGTGCATCACCACTTATTAATTGTACTAATCTTATAACTGGTGAAGTAATAGAGTGTGTTAATCATCCGGATAGTGACCATTTACACGTGTGTAAGGTTAATGTTGGTAGTGAGGTATTACAAATTGTTTGTGGTGCCCCTAATGTTAGACCTGGTGGTGAGATTAAAAGTGGTATGATAAGAGGTATTGAATCTAATGGTATGCTTTGCTCTAAAGCTGAACTAGGATTAGATAATAAATTTCTTGAAGAAAAGGATAAAGCAGGCATTCACGAATTACCTTTAGATGCTAAAATTGGAGAAGATCCAATAAAACTACTAGGGTTAGACGATGAAGTAATTGATTTTGAATTAACATCCAACAGAGGAGACCTATTAAGTATTTTAGGTATGGCTTATGAATTAGGAGCTATATATAAAAAAGAAGTAAAACCTATAGATTTAAATTATACAAGTATTAAAGAAGATGTTAATGATGAATTTAAAACTTCCATTGAAACAAATGATTGTTCTGTGTTTTTAGCTAAAAAAGTTAAGAACGTAGGAATTAAAGAAAGCCCTGATTTTATAAAAGAAAGTCTTATTGCATCAGGAATAAGACCAATTAATAACGTTGTTGACATATCTAATTATGTAATGCTAGAAACAGGGCAACCATTACATTTCTATGATGCAAAAAAATTAGGTAATACTTTAATAGTTAGAAATGCTAATGAAGGAGAAACGTTGGTTACCTTAGACAACATTTCAAGAACTTTATCAAAAGATGACATAGTTATTTCAAATAAAGATGCAGCGGTTGGTTTGGCAGGAGTTATGGGTGGCCTTTCAACAGAAGTAGATAATGATACTACTGACATTATCATAGAATCTGCAATATTTGATAATGTTAAAGTTAGAAAGACATCAAAGAAGATACTAAGAAGTGAAGCTTCTAACAGGTTTGAAAAAGGACTAGATCCAAAAAGAACTTACATGGCTATTGAAAGAAGCTGTAAATTATTAGAAGAATATGCAAATGGACAAGTACTTAGTGGTGTTGTTAAACATGACACTACTAATGTTGATGATAAAAAGATAAGTCTAAATTTAGAAAAAGTAGACAGAGTACTTGGAATGCATATTCCAAAAGAAGAAGTAATAGATATTTTAAAATCTTTAGCATTTGAAATAATAGATAATGGTGAATTCTTAGAAGTAAGTGTTCCATCAAGAAGATTAGATATAAATATAGCTGAAGATCTAATTGAGGAGATAGGAAGAATATATGGTATTGATAACATTGTTGGTAAGATGCCAGAACTTCCACTTGTAATAGGCCACTTTGATAAAACTAAAAGAGAAATAAAAAACAAATTAGTTGATTTAGGATTAAATGAAACTTTAAGTTATACTTTGATACCTGAAACTGAAGTTAAAAAGTTTACTAGTGAAGATATTAATCCAATTAGTTTAGCAGACCCTATGACGGAAGAAAGAAATACGTTAAGATATAGTTTACTTAGCTCTTTAAAGGAAGTATATTTATACAATAAAGCCAGAAACAATTCAGATATTTCAATATTTGAAATCGGTAAAGGCTTTTATAAAGAGGATAATAGTTATAAAGAAGATTTAAAATTAGCCGTATTAATGACGGGAGATTATTATCTAGATATTAATAAAACTAAGGTAGATTTCTACATAGTAAAAGGCATTTTAGAAGAATTATTAGACTTTTTAGGATATAGGAATAGATATAGCTTAGTAGTGAACGAAAACATTCCTAAAGAGTTTCATCCTGGTGCTAGTGCTTCAATAATAATGCAAGGTAAAGAGATTGGTACGATTGGGAAATTACATCCAAGTGTTATTAAGGATGATGTTTATGCTTTTGAGATAAATCTTACAAAATTATTATTAAATAAAGCTGCCAGAATAGTTTACAAAGATATTCCAAAATATCCAGTTGTAAAAAAGGATGTAGCATTTATTGTAAAAAAAGATGTAACATCTGAAACTGTTGAAAAAACTATTAAAAAAGCTGGTGGAAAACTTTTAAATAGCATAGAATTGTTTGATGTATATGAAGGCAATAACGTATTAGATACTGATAAGTCATTAGCATATAAGCTATCGTTTTTAGATGAAACAAAAACCTTAACTGAAGAAGAAGTAATGAACTTATTTAATAACATAATAAAAAATGTTACTGAAAGTATTCCAGCAACATTAAGAGATAATTAATTCATATGAGCTTTTAGAATTTCTAAAAGCTCTTTTTTTGTATCTTCAGAAGCATTATTCCAAATTATTTCCATAAATACTCCCATACCAGGTAAAGTTACTTCATCTTTAGAATTAATTGATTCAACTATCGCTTCTTTAATCGCTTCCTTATTATCATTTTTAAAATTATTTACAATATAA
>CAZBUA010000061.1:0-720 GCA_964494975.1 uncultured Muribaculaceae bacterium | reverse complement strand
AACCCTTCCTTAATCGTTTCATTAATAGACTCTTCTAATTCGCTTTCATTATCATCTTTAAAATTATCAATTATGTATTTTCTAATATCTATGTTCATATAATCGTTCCTTTCATCAATATTTTTTGCAAATAATCATGTTTTATTCATTTAATTGTTGATAAATTATGACAAAAAATATATAATTAAGTAAAGTAGAAAGGAGATTTGTATATGGGTACAGATTATTATGTTGATACTACATATTCTTATGGCGCTGCAAGTGCACTAACAGGAGTTGCTTTAGTTTTTTTGATAGTAGCTTGGGTTATTTCTTTAGCAGCAGTAGTTCTTATGTTGATATCAATGTGGAAAATATTTAAAAAGGCAGGAAAACCTGGATGGGCATCACTTATTCCAATATATAATATATATATTATGACAACAATTGCTGAAAAAGAATGGTGGTATATTTTATTACTATGTATTCCTATTGCTAACATATATGCTATGTTCGTAATATATGATGGAATTGCAAAGAAATTTGGAAAGTCTACAGGATTTACTATAGGTATGATGCTTTTACCTATTCCGTTCTTCCCAATATTAGCTTTTGGAAAGAGTACTGAAACAGTAGAAACTATAGAAACACTAAGCAATCCTGTTCCTAATGTTGATCAGTTAGGCGCTGCACCGGTAGCACCAGTAATGGAAGAACCAGTAGTAACTCCAATTGCAACAG
>CAZBUA010000060.1:2688-5175 GCA_964494975.1 uncultured Muribaculaceae bacterium | reverse complement strand
TATAGAAGTATCTTTAATAGTTAGTGAAGTTAATCAGATAAATATAGAATACCAAAGTGATAAGAAGAAAGTATCTGATTTAAATGAAGAAATAATCAGTATTGAAACAAATAGTAACGTTGATAATTCTAAGATAGAAGAATTAAAGCTAAATCATGCTAAGAAAAGTGAGACGTTATATGAACTTCAACAGTCTTTAGCACAGGTATCAGGTGCGGTAGAAGCTTTAGCGGGTAAGAAAGAGCTTATTATTGAAAGACAAAAATATGATGCTAATGATGTTAAAGTGCATGATAACTTAGTTAATTTAAAAGAATCAATATTAAGACAAGAAAATGAAATATTTGGTATATCTAATACTGTTGATATAATAAATAAGAAATTAAATGATTGTAATAATAAATTAAATGATGTTAATGACAGGTTTAACGAACTTAAAAATAAGCATGATGATAACGAAAACAAACTAACTAATCATAACAGATTAGAAAATGAAACAAAATATAAAATAGAAATGTTAAGGAATGCTGTGGAAAATAACGCGGGTCTTCCATATGCTGTTAAGTGTGTACTAGATAATCCTAAATTAGCGGGCGTAAGGGGAGTTATTGCATCTTTAATAGAAACGGATAAGGAGTATGCTACCGCTATTGGTACCGCCCTTGGAGCAGCTTCTAACTACGTAATAACTGATGATGAGTTTACCGCTAAAGAAGCTATTAAGTATTTAAAAATAAATAAGTTTGGAAGGGCTACTTTCTTCCCACTTAACATAATTAAGGAAAGAACGGTAGATAATGCTACTTATCAAACACTAAGAAATAATCCGGATTTTATCGCTGTTGCTTCGGACTTAGTAAGATATGAATCTACTTATGATGGTGTTATAAAAAATCAATTAGGTACTACGATTGTTACCAAGGATATTGATTCTGCTAATGACATAGCAAGATTAATAAATTATAAATACAGAATAGTAACTTTAGATGGAGAATTATTACACGTTGGTGGATCACTTACGGGTGGTGTTTTAAAGAATGCTACTAACTTAATTAGTCAGAAACACGAACTAGAAGATAGTATTAAATTATTAGAAAAATTAGAAGAAGATAGAGCTAATTTAGAAAGTATAATTAACTTAGATGATAATAAATATCAAGAAGTTATGAAAGAAAAGAACAACATCATAGAAGAACAGGCAGCTATTCAATCTAAACTTCGTTTTGAGTTAGAAAGTAAAGCTTCAATGGAAAACGAACTAACTAAAAAGAAGGAAGAAATAAATAATATTAATGGCATTTCAAATAACTCTTTGAATGAGGAAGAACAAAAAGCATTAAACGCTTTTTATGAAAAAGAAAAAGAGAAGAAAGCCTTATTAATAAAAGTTGATGCCTTAAAAGAAGAAGTAAATAGTGATAAGGATACCATTGATCAAATGGAGATGGATTCCAAGATAAATAATCAATCTTTTTATAAGAAACAACAAGTATTAAAAGAATTAGAAATAAAAGTAAACAGGGCAGATGTAAAGCTAGATAACTTACTTAACACCCTAACTGAAGACTATTCTATGACTTTTGATAAAGCTAAAGAAAATTATTTTCTTGACATGGATACTAATGAAGCTCGTAAGATTGTTGATAAATGTAAACTAGAGATAAAACGTTTAGGTGATGTTAATACGGGTTCTGTTGAAGAATATGATAGGGTATCTGAAAGGTATAACTTCCTAACTAAACAAAAAGAAGATTTAGTAAAGGCAGAAGATACCATTCTAGAAATAATAAAAGAATTAGATGATATTATGAAAGATAAGTTTTTAGCGTCATTTAATTTGGTTAGTGTTAAGTTTAAAGAGGTATTTAAAAAACTATTTGGTGGTGGAAATGCTGAATTAAGTTTAACTGATCCTAGTGATATTCTAACTACTGGTATTGAAATAAAAGCTTTACCTCCTGGTAAAACTTTACAACACATATCATTACTATCTGGTGGTGAAAAGACTCTAACAGCAATATCTTTATTGTTTGCAATATTAGAAGCAAGACCAGTTCCATTCTGCATTCTAGATGAGGTAGAAGCTGCTCTAGACGAGGTTAACGTAGATAACTTTGGTAAGTTCTTAAATGAATTTAAGGACAAAACTCAGTTTATAGTTATTACTCATAAAAAGAAAACAATGGAGTATGCAGACGTCTTATATGGTGTTACCATGCAGGAATCTGGTGTTTCTAAACTAGTTAGTGTAAAGCTAGAAGACATAAAACAAGATAACGAAAAATAAACAACCTTAATGGTTGTTTTTTGTTATATTTTGTTATAAAATGATTTTATAAGGAGGATGACAATATGAAATTTTGTACAAAGTGTGGAACTAAATTAGAAGCTGAAGATAAATTTTGTAAAACTTGTGGAGAGAAAGTAGCAGAGGAAGTAAAAACTAATGAACCTGTTGTAAATACCCAACCAAATACTAAGAAAACT
>CAZBUA010000060.1:0-2678 GCA_964494975.1 uncultured Muribaculaceae bacterium | reverse complement strand
GTTTTGTTTTATCCCTTGTTTCTACTATATGTTGTGGTTATACATCATTTGTAGGATTAATTTTCTCAATAATTGGTTTAACAAGAGTAAATAAGTCAGGTGATGAAGGTAAGGGACTTGCAATAGCAGGAATAATAATATCATCAATATTTTTTGTACTAATGATTATTCTTTCAATATTTGGTTATGCAGCTTCATTCTTTGATGCTGTTGAAAACGATTTTGATACAATGGCAATTATAATTGGATAATAAGAAAACTACAAAGATATTTAAGATATTAGCATTTCTTTTATTACTAATTATTTTCTCAGTAGTAAGTACGTACGTTTTAAATAAAATAGGTTATCAATGTTTTTGGAAGAAATATTTTAACATTACGTGTGCTGGATGCGGAGTAACCAGAATGATGAATTCTATATTAAAACTAGAATTTTATAAGGCTTTTAAATTTAATCCGTTATTCTTTATTCTTATAATATTATTTATTATCTATATAATATATATAATTATATCCATAATAGCTAATAAGAAATATAAAAAAATAAATATCAAAGATATTTATATTTTAGTAATTATAATAATAATATACATGATAATAAGAAACATACCAGGTATAAACATATAAAAAGATATACAAAATGTATATCTTTTATATTGCTCTATATTTATCAGAATCTTTAAAAGGATTCTTTTTATCAATCTTATCAAAAAATAATATTCCTTGTAGGTGATCCATTTCATGCTGAATACATACTGACATATCTTCTCTTAATCTTAACTGAAACTTCTTACCATCCATATCATAAGCTTCTACCGTTATTCTAGCATATCTAAGTACGATACCCTTAACATCACGGTTAACACTTAAACAACCTTCACCCTGATCAACATATATCTTTTCAGTGCTGTTACTTATTATTTTTGGATTAGCAAAAAAGTATTCTTTAAACGTTCCGTCTTCTTGTTCTTCAACTATTACAAACCATCTTTTAGCAATACCTAACTGTATTGCAGATAATCCCCAGCCAGCTCTTAAACCATATTTTTCTGCATAATCATCTATTTGACTATATTTTAGATTTTGCATAGATTGTTTTACTATTTCTCGTTCTTCTTTTGTCATAGGGAAGGTTACTTCCTTACTAATAAGTCTAAGTCTTTTATCCTTTTCATCCAATATTTTCAACTTTTTAAACACTAATATCACCACCATTAACGCTTTGTTTGTTTAAAACAATGATATTTTATCACAAAAAAAGAGGAAAGTAAAACTTTCCTAATCTCTACCTAACCATCTTGCACCAATAACAATTACTAGCAAGATGAATAATACTAAGATAATAGCTGCTCCATAGCCAGAGTTTCCGTTTCCATATGTAGGATATGCGTATCCTCCTCCGCAGCATGGAGAGTTATATCCGTAGCCACCTTGGTAACCATAATAATACATGTAAATATCCCTCCTTTGATATTATCTATTATAGTTTATTATTAATGTAAATAAAGTGTTATATAAAACACCTATATACCCAAAAAATAAAAAATGTGGTATTATAAATACAATAGGTGATATGATGAAAAGAATATTTAACAAGATTGATAAACCACTACTATTATTAACTATTTTATTTTTAGTGTTTGGATTAATGATGGAAGGTAGTGCTTCTTCTTTAAAAGCATACATGAGTAAGGGTAATAGTTATTATTATTTTTTTAAACAATTAGCATTTATAATAGCAGGATGTGTTTGTGCCATAATAATAATTTGTAAACGTATAAAATCATGGAAATTTCTTCTTATTTTAGCAGATATAGCCGTGTTCTTTGGACTTGTATACGTACTTATAAATGGTGATGTTGATAATGGTATTACCGGATGGATCCATTTAGGACCAATCAGTATTCAACCTAGTGAGTTTGCTAAAACGGCGGTTATTTTATCTTTAGCAATTATATTAGAAGAAATGATGAGAAAAAGAGTAAGTGGTAACATAGCGAGACTAGTACCATTCTTATTACCAGTTATGTATGCTTTATTAATATATAAGCAACCAGACTTTGGTACCATGATAATAATACTAGGTATTACAATAGTAATATTTTTAATAACTCCTTATGAAAGTAGATATAAGTTAATGGTTAGCTTAATAGCAATAGCGGTAGTATCCGTAGGGGCTTTAATACTAACCGTATCAGGTCATGGACTAAGTAAGTCACAAATGGAAAGATTTAACTTTAAAAATCCTTGTGATAGATATAGAGAAAAAACTGGATATCAAGTATGTAATGGTTATATTGCCATAAATAGTGGGGGATTACTTGGTACTGGCTATGGTAAGAGTAAACAAAAATACTTATACTTACCAGAGGCTCATACTGACTTTATTTTTGCAATAGTCATTGAAGAGATGGGGCTATTAGTAGGTATTGCAATACTTATTTCATACTTCTTACTAATATTAAGAATAGTAAAAATAGGTAGAAGATCATATAATTTACAAGGAATGGTAATATGTTATGGAACAGCCACCTACATAGGATTACACGTTATAGTCAATTTAATTGGTCTTATGGGATTATTTGCTTTAACAGGAGTACCTTTACCATTCTTCTCATATGGAGGATCATTCATGCTTAACTTATTAATATGTTTAGGCTTCGTACAAAGAGTAAGCA
>CAZBUA010000059.1:0-5177 GCA_964494975.1 uncultured Muribaculaceae bacterium | reverse complement strand
AATAGGATGTGCATCATCTAGGGGAAAGGCTTGGATACATTCAGCAGGAATAACAAAAGATTCTAATATATTATGGCAAAACCTACCGGCACAGGATTTATTCTTAGAATCAATGGCAGATGCTGCTTCATCCGTTGTAAATTATTTTAATGGTAACATGGTATTTATAAACATTATGTGTAATATATAAGTAGATTGTGATTGCTGCGCGGTAGCTGAAGATCCTTGTATGAAAGATATTGGTATTTTATCAAGTCTTGATCCCGTTGCCCTAGATCAAGCTTGTATAGACTTAATATATAATTCAAAAGACAAGGGAAGAGATCATTTCATTGAGAGAGTAGAGTCTAGAAATGGTCTTCATACCATTGAGTCTGCTAACGAATTAGGATTCGGAACAACTAAATATGAAATAATAAAAATTAAGTAATATTAAGATAAAGTTTACACAAATGTTGTGCAAACTTTACTTTTATTATAAAAAGTAGTATACTTATTAAGTCTTAAAAAAGAAGGCAAATTCTTATAGCACGTAACATTACATGTTATGAGAATATAATATATAAATGAAGGATTGATTTAACTTGAAATTAATGAATAAAATATATAATAATAAAGAATTTATGGACGTTACTTCACCGATTCTTAGTAATACTGAGTTTATTAAGACAAAGTCCATTGTTCACCATGGAACAACAAGATATAACCATTCTGTAAGGGTTGCTTACTTATCTTATAAATGTTCTAAGGCTTTAGGTTGTGATACGATAGCTACCGCAAGAGCTGGTGCTTTACATGATTTCTTTTTAGAAAGAAATGATAAAAACATTGCTACCGAAACAAAGATGTTAATTAAACATCCTACGATAGCTAAGGAAAACGCAATTAATTACTTTGGTGTTAATGAAAAAGAGCAAAATATAATTGAAGCTCACATGTTTCCAATATCTAGCGTAAGTCCTAAATCTAAAGAGGCTTGGATAGTAACTTTTTGTGATAAGGCAGTAGCAATATTGGAAGGTATGCGTTCTGTTAGAACACAAGTTAGTATATGGACATTATTATTAATAAACTTTATTAAATAACTCTTATGAGTTATTTTTTTTATTATATATGGTATTTTATTATCATTTTTGATATAATTTATATGGTGATAAAATGAAAAAAGAAGATAATAAGGATTACAAGATACTAGATAAAAAACTTAATATTAGGACTTTATTTAAGGATGAGGATACTGATACTGGCGATACCGATATATTAGAAAACAAAGCTGTTTTGTATAATGATAAGAACAAGTATTTTGATAAGGAACGCAAGGAAAAAAATAAAGAAAAATAGGTGATATTATGGTTTTAGAATATATTTTTATTAATTATGAAAATGGTACTGTTAATGCACTTTATAAAGAACCTAAAAGTGGTGATATTATATCATTGAGTAATAATAAGGTGTTAGAGTTAATTAAGGAATTGTCTAAGTATCAAAATAAACCTAGGTTTTACGTTAGCAATGATAAAACAATTCATATAAATATTGAAAATTATGAGATTAATATAGAACATTACCAAAGGTTTTATAAAATAAAAGAATTTGCTAACTTATATAAAAAACTAGGAATTATTAATAATACGAAAACAAATTCAAAACTTAGTAAGAAAAATCCATATTTAAAATATAGAATTGGTGCTTTAGCAGCTACTTCTTTATTAATCATAACTGGTGTTGCTTCAGCAAGTCATATAAAAGCTAAGGAAGCTATTATGCCTGATACTACTGTTTATGAACAAGAAAGTCATGATAATAATGAGATTAATGATTCTATAGATGAAGCAATAACAGAGGCCTTAACTAGTATTGATAATAGCGTAATTACAAATGATGTTAATTCAACTAAAGCTACAAATACTAGAAATAATTATGGAGATATTATTAATAAATATTGTACAAAATATAATATAAACACCAGTCTTATGGAAGCCATTGCAACGCAAGAAAGAGGTACACATTCAAGTACTCGGGATAAAGGTGGTGCAATAGGTCTTATGCAAATAGAAGTTGCAGTTTGGGATGATCAAACATTAGAAGTATTTAACTATGACACTAATAAAAAAGAAACGTTATCAATTAATGAATCAAAGTTAGGAGACGTTGATTTTAATATAAACGTTGGTTGTGGTATTTTTCAAAACGATTTAAAATTAATGCATAATAATCCTTTAGCGGCCATTCAGTGTTATAACGTGGGTTATGGGAATATGATTAAACTATTAAATGCTTATTCAAAAGAGACTGGAATGACAATGGATGAAATACTATCTGATGTTAATGATACGGGTTGGCTTAAATATCGTGATTTGATAAGCGTTGGTGATGATGCTTATCTTGAACATATTTTATCTTACGTTGATACTGATTCATTTTGTAGTTACTACAACGTTTCTAAAGATTCGGTTAAGGAAATATTAGGAAATAGTAAAACTAATTAACGTATTTTATCTTTTTGTGATAAAATACTTATACGTCCTCGTAGCTCAGCTGGATAGAGCACTTGCCTCCTAAGCAAGGGGTCGCGCGTTCAAATCGCGCCGGGGACGCCATATAAATATAAAGACACTTTTTGGTGTCTTTTTTAAATTTATGATATAATAGTAATTAGATTATAATTAGGAGGAAAATATGCATTGTTTAGTAAAAGATGATGAATCAATAAAAAAGTATGATGTTATCTATGATGAAGAAAGCATTGAGAAACTAAAATGCGAAATAATTCAAAGATGTAGTACCATTACTCATGTTAGTGAGAACACAACTTGTTTGCCAGATTATTATGATATTTATCACTTTAGAAATTATCAGCAAAAAAAAGTTGGGCAAACAAACCCTAATGATTTTTATTCCAGCCCAGAGACAATTTACCATCTTGAATATGATTATTACAAATTTCCAAAACTAGTTAGTCTTATTGATAGGTTGTTAAAGCAAGATGAAAGTGTTGTAAATGAAATTATGAATCTAGATGTAACATCTTTTAAGAATAATGAAAATAACATAAAAGATATTATTAAAGAAATGCAGGCTTTAATACCAAAACTAGAAAAGTCATCAAAAAAGAATTGCTATTTAATCTTAGAAAAGTTATCTGATATGGAAAGTGCAATTAAAGAGGCTTTATTGAATAAAGAATTAAACAGACTTCAAGTTCCTGAGACGGAATATTATATAAAATTAAAGTCATTAATTAGATTGATGTTAGTAGATTCTATAAATATAGAAGATGTAGATAAAGTAAATAAGTTTTTTGGTAGTGAGGAAGTACTTATTAATGAGAACAAACAAACCCCGTTAATAAAGAAAAAAAATTATGGCAATAGAAAAAGTAAGAACATTCTTTAAAACGTACCATTTAGAAGATAAGATAATAGAATTTGATAGTTCTAGTGCAACGGTATTAGAGGCTGCTGAAAGATTAAATTGTGATTCCAAGTTAATTGCTAAGACTTTATCTTTTATGGTTGATAATGAGCCTGTTTTAATCGTTTTAGCAGGTGATACTAAGATAGATAACACTAAGTATAAAGAAGAATTTAATACTAAGGCTAAGATGCTTTCTAAAGAAGAAGTAGAAAGTTTAATAGGACATGCGATAGGTGGTGTTTGTCCTTTTGCTATTAATGACAACGTAAAGGTATACTTAGATGAATCTCTTAGAAGGTTTGAATATATATATCCTGCTGCTGGAAATGATCATAGTGCAATAAAATTAACTATTAATGAATTAGAAAAGTATTCTAATTATGATAAATGGATAAACGTAAGTAAGTATTAGAAAGGAATAATTATGAATAAAGAAGAAATAATGAAACAAAAGGAAGAGTTAAAGAAACAAAAAGAAAAAGCTAAGGGATTTGCTCAAGAGTTTAAGACTTTTATATTGAGAGGAAACGTGTTAGATTTAGCTGTTGGTGTTATTGTTGGAGCAGCTTTTCAAGGATTGGTAACAAGCTTAACTAACAACATAATATCCCCAATACTAGGATGTTTTAGTAACGTGGATTTTAGCTCGTTTAAGTTATCAATAGGTAAACTAAACTTGTATTATGGAGCATTTCTAACTGATGTTATTAACTTTGTAATAATGGCTTTTGTTGTATTCTTAATAATAAAGAGTATTAATAAACTAACGACTGTTAAGAAAAAAGAAGAGCCAAAAAAAGAACAACCTAAACCATCTAATGAAGAGTTACTATTAACTGAAATAAGAGATTTATTAAAAAAGAAGAATTAATTTATTAATTCTTTTTATATATGTCTAGAAAAATTATTCTTTATTTGCTATACTTTATATAAGAAGGGTAGGTTTTTATGAAAAGAGCTATTGTATTATCTGGTGGTGGTTCTAAAGGAGCTTATGAAATAGGATTTTGGAAAGCACTTAGGAAGTTAGGAATTAGTTATGATATTGTAACAGGAACAAGCATAGGGGCTTTAAATGGAGCTTTTATGACCATGAATGATTATCCTGAAGCAATTAGATTATGGTACTTTGTTAATTATAATAACATCATAGATGAAGATATATCAGATACGTATGCTGATTCTTCTGGAAGAAGAAAGATTATTAAAACGTACGTAAAGGGAGCATTAACTGGCGGTATGTCAGTAGTTTCAATGGAAAATACCATTGAAGAATACCTTGATGTAGATAAGTTTTTTTCATCACCTATAGATTATGGATTGGTAACGGTAAGTTTTCCTTCTCTTAAACCAATTACAATGACTAAGAAGGATTTAACTAAAGAAAACGTAAAGGATTATTTAATAGCATCTGCTTCTTGTTTTCCTGCTTTTAAAATAAAACAAATAGATAATAATAAATTTATTGATGGCGGTTATTATGATAACTTGCCAATCAATCTTGCTATTGATATGGGCGCTGATGAAGTTATTGCAGTTGATTTAAGAGCGGTAGGTAATACTAAATCAGTTAAGAATAAGAGCGTACCAATAACCATGATTATGCCTAGGAACGATATTGGTAATTTTCTAGTTATAGAAAAGGATTATGCTAGAAGAGCAATGAGATTTGGTTATAATGATACCTTAAAAACATATGGAAAGTTAGAAGGTAATTTATATACTTTTAAAAAAGGATCTTTAAGTAGAAACTATAATCG
>CAZBUA010000058.1:0-5236 GCA_964494975.1 uncultured Muribaculaceae bacterium | reverse complement strand
AGGTAGTATATTTATCAGTTACTTTAGAAATAGAATTACTAACTTTACTTATGTTAAATGCTATAAATACTTCTACTATCACGAATAGTATTAATACTACATAATAAGCTATATGCTTCTTTTTCTTCTTGCTTTTTTTGAACCCAAACAACGTAAATAATATTATCATTATTACTATAAAAGCTACCGATCCAAATACTACATATTTCATAAAACTTAGAGAAGAATTATAATATAGAACCTCCTTAATTAGATAAATACTAGCTACATATAAAATAATTAGTATTGGTATTAAAAAAAATAACGATTTTTTGTTTTTAACGTTTCTTTTCTTCACTATATCACCTCATTATTGATAAATAAATTATACACTAAAAAGGTATAAAAGACAATTATATATTATTAAGATAGATTGCTTGTTATTATGAATTACTATATATATAAAGAATATGTATTTATTATTTTACAATATTTTACAAATGGTAATAAGATTTACTATTTATCAACTTATTCATATAATATTTTGTGATATAATGTTTTTAGAAGGGAGCTGATATCGTGAAAAAGTTAAAAAACAGGTTAATATCCATAACAATGATATGCGTTATTATCATGACTAGTTTTGTTACACTTCCTCATGTTAAAGCAGCTTCATATACCGTTTATACGGCTAATCAAAGCTGTAGGGCTAGATATAATCCTGGTACTAATTCAAGCCCAATAATGTTAGATGGATACCAAGTATATGTTTATGCTGATGAAACCGTAGAATATTTAGGTAGTGATACTGGATATTTCGATGGTAATAATAATGCTTTATGGTATAAGGTTAAGTTTGATTCAGACGCAAGACAATTTACTGGATATATATTAGCATCATGTATAGATGTTAATACTTATACATATAATGATGATAGTGCTTTCGAGCAAAGTATTAGCGCTTTTCCTGAAAGTTATAAGCCATACTTAAGAAAATTACATGCTGCACATCCTAATTGGGAGTTTGTAGCGGATTATAATAAATTAGATTGGTCTACCTCAGTAAACGCAGAGAGTGTTATTGGTTGGAGTTCAGTATCTACTGGATACCCATCTTTATATTTAATAAACTCAACTTATCCATCAGGTATTGTAATAGATGGAGACTCTTGGTATGCAGTGTGCTCTGACGGGGTAGCATACTATATGGATCCTAGAAACTTTTTAACGGAAAAATATGTGTTTATGTTTGAATCTTCAAAATATAGTGAGTCTCAAGATACATCAGTAGCAAACATTTTAAAGGGAACCTTTATGGACTCTTCATTTACTGAAAATGGTGTTACTAAAACTTATGCTGAGGCATTTATTGAGGCGGGTAGAGCTACTGGCGTAAGTTCCGTATTTTTAGCTTCAAAAGCTATTCAAGAGATTGGAACAACACAAAGTGCAGCGGTAAGTGGAACGGTATCTGGGTATGAAGGATATTACAATTTTTATAACATTGGGGCAACTTCAGGTGTTGATAACTACTTAAAAGGTTTACAAAGAGCTAAAACGGAGGGATGGAATGGTATTCAAAAAGCCATTACCGGAGGAGCGGTATTTATAGGTGGAGCCTATGTTACGGAAGGGCAAGATACTGCATATTTTGAAAAGTTTAACGTATCATCTTATACTACTCATACTGTATATAACCATCAGTACATGACTAATATTATTGATCCGGCATCATATGCTGCTAGGGTTTATAGAAATTATAAGAGTGATTCTTCAATGATGAATAAAAATTATAGATTTGTAATACCAGTATATAATAGCATGACCGCTAGTGCCTTTAAGTTATCAAGAGTAGACACCATTGGTGGTGATACTACTAATGATAGTGGTGACACCACAACCATATCACCTGCCACTAAAGTAGCTAATGCAGGATACTCTTTAGCAACGGGATACCTTACTAACATAGCACTAGGAACTGATGCTAGTACCATAAGAAATAAACTTGGAACCGTACTAAATAGTGGATGGAACTCTAAGATGACCGGAGCCATGGCAACGGGAGATATAATAGGTGTTGATAACGCAACTTATACAGCTGTTATTTATGGTGATGTAGCAGGTGACGGAAGTATATCAATAAAGGATTTATTATATATTAAAAAATATTTACTAGGAGATATCTCTTTAGGTGATGCTAACAAGAAGGCAGCAGACATATCTAAGGATAATTCGGTAACAATAAAAGACTTATTATTATTAAAGAAATACTTATTAGGTGAGTATTCAATAACACAATAGGAGGAATAAAATGGGAAAAATATTTAAAAAATTATCGTTAGGAATGTTAGCTTTAACCATAACGTTATTAGTAAAATTACCAAGTGTTAACGCTTGTAGTATATCGGTTTCGGCACCATCAAGTGCTGTAGTTGGAAACTCATTTACGGTTACCACAACGGTATCATCGGGATCAGGTTCTTGGGAGTATGCCTTAAATTATGATTCATCAAAAGTAAGACTTGTAAGTGGAAGCTTACGTGTCGTTGGTGTTATTGGTGATAGTAGGTCTTCATCATATACGTTTACGGCATTAAAATCGGGTACTGCTACCTTTAGAATCTCTAATGGTTCCGTTCTTGATTACAACACAACAAATGAATGTCTATCAAGCTCTGGTTCTGCTAGTGTTTCTATGAAAACACAAGCAGAAATAGAAGAGTCATACAGTAGAAATAATAATTTATCAGAACTTACGATAGCTGGAGCAGAATTAAGCCCTGCTTTCAATGCTGATACGTTAGAGTATACCGCAAGTCTACCAGTAGATACTGAAAAAGCAACTATTACCGCTACTGCTGCAGATAGTACTGCAACCGTAACGGGAGCTGGAGAGTTAGACGTTGTAGATGGTATAAACAAGATAGAGATAACGGTAACCGCACAACATGGTGAGGTTAAAACTTATGTAATAAACTTAACCGTATTAGAACAAGATCCAATAAAGACTACCATTAATAATAAAAAGTATACGGTGGTAAGAAAAAGCAAACAAATAGATAATATTCCTTATGGATATGTAGAGAAAAAAATCAAGATAGATAAGCAAGAGGTTTCAGCTTACTACAGTGACATTACTAAAGAAACGTTAGTGGTTTTAAAAGATGAAAAAGGAAACATGTCATTCTTTGTTTATGACTCCAAAGCTAAATCTTTTTCAAGCTTTATAGCGGTGTCTTCAGCTTCAGCGAACATATCAATATTAGACAGTGCTGGTAAGACATTACCACTTGGATTTACTAAATCATCATTTGAGTATGATAAAAAGAACATTGATGCTTATAGATTTGCACTATCTAAAGAAAAAAGATATTACCTAGTATATGCCCAAAATTTAGAAACAGGAAACAAAGGATTTTACTTGTACGATAAGAAAGATAATACTTTCCAAATGTATTATAGTGAAATGATGAACTTAAAAGATTATGTTATCCTAGGCTTTTCAGGATTGTTCATATTATTAATTTTAATATCAATAATAAGATTTATTGTTGTGGTAGCTACTAAAAAAGAAAAGAAGATAGAAAAACTACAAAAGAAAATTAATAAATTACAGGCTAAGATAGAAATTAATGATGAAGAAGATATTGATACTTTAGATAATGTAAAGATGAGAGAAGAAAAGAAGGAAGAGGTACCAGTTATTAGGAAAGTAGAAGAAGATGAGTATGTTATTCCTAAAAAGACTAGAAAGCAAAAAACTAAGGAATTAGAAGAAGCTAGAAAGAAATTAAACAATGATAAACCATCTTACAGAAGAATATCTTTAGAAGATGATGATGAATAGAAACCTTAGGGTTTCTTTTTACTTGTATTTTATTTGTGATTTGGTATAATTTATTTAGGAGATTATTATGAAAAAAGTTATGTTTATTTCAAGTATGGGTGGTCATCTAACTGAGATGATGCAACTTAAGAGTTTATTTAAAGAGTATGATTACAAAATAGTAACTGAAAAACATAAGTCTACCATTGGTTTAAAATCAAGGTATAAAAGCAAGATAGATTATTTATTTACCGGTAATAAAGATCATATTTTAAAATACATATTAGTCATACCTTGTAACGTTGTTAAAAGCTTGATAATATTTTTAAAGTTTAAACCTGACGTGGTGGTAACTACGGGAGCTCATACGTGTGTTGCTATGTGTTACATTGCAAAAATGTTTAGAAAGAAAGTAATTTATATAGAGTCTTTCGCTAACGTACAAACAAAAACCTTAACTGGTAAATTAGTTTATCCAATCGCCGATGTTTTTGTTGTACAGTGGAAATCTATGCTTAATCTATATCCTAAAGCTAAGTATGAAGGGTGGATATTTTAATGATATTAATATTATTAGGAACTCAGGATAAGCCTTTTGAAAGAATTTTAAAAGCCGTATCAAAGAGTATTAAAAGTGGTAATATAAAAGATAAAGTAATTGCTCAAGTAGGATGTACTAAGTATGATTTAGATGATATTACTTGTTTTGATTTTAAGCCTAAAGAAGAAGTACAAGAATTAATAAAAGAAGCTGATATGGTGATTACTCATGGTGGTGTTGGTACCATAATAGAATGTATTTCTAATGATAAAAAGGTAATTGTTGTCCCAAGACTAAAAAAGTATAAAGAACATACTAATGATCATCAGCTTCAAATTACTAAAGAATTTGCAGATAAGAAATATATAATACCCTTATATGATGTTAAAAACCTAAATAAGGCTCTAGATGAAGTTAAAACATTCATGCCATTAAAGTATGAATCTAATCAAGAAAACTTTGTAAATAGCATAAGAAACTACATAGATAAGCTATAAAGCTTATCTTTTTTCTACAATTTATTTATTAATCTTAAGTATAATAGCATCTTTATAAAGGAGATACTATGAACTATTATAATGAAATAAGAGAAGAACTAATAAATAATGAGGTGTATAAAAAGGTAAAAGATTATAGTAAGAATAAAAGTGATTTAGATACTTACTATAAAGTTGGTAAGCTACTAAGCGAAGCAGGGAAACATTATGGAGAAGGAATAATTAAAGAATATGCTATTAAACTTAGCAGAGAATTAAATAGAAAATATGATATAACAATTCTAAAAAGGGCTAGGCAATTTTATTTATATACCATAAAAGGTGCGACAGTGTCGCACCAATTAACTTGGAGTCATTACGTTGAATTAATAGCCTTAGATAATGTTGATAAAA
>CAZBUA010000057.1:2901-5281 GCA_964494975.1 uncultured Muribaculaceae bacterium | reverse complement strand
GCAGCTGCCTCAACTTCGGCCTTTACTTGATTAAATGATTCTTCTTTCTTTTGTTTACTTATCGTTGTAAAGCTTACTACGGCAAGAGCCATAACACTTACCATTATGGTTATTGTTACTAATAATTCTACTAAAGTAAATCCTTTATTATTATGCCTCATATTAATCTCCTATTATGAATTAATAATAACATAATAATCGCTTTATTGCAATAAAAAAGCTAAGTGTAAACTTAGCTTATGATACTTTAACTATTTCTATATTAAAACTTCCATTAGGACTTTCAACACTAACTTTATCTCCCTTTTTCTTTCCAATAACCGCTACTGCAATTGGGGACTCATTAGATATTTTATTTGCAAAAGGATCAGCTTCGTTAGTACCAACTATTGAATACTCTTCCTCATCATCGTCATCATCATATTTAATTGTAACAACAGAACCAACTTTTACCTTGCCATCATTGTTATTTTCTATTATGGTTGCATGTTCTAAAGTATATTCTAATTCTTTTATTCTGCCTTCCATTTTTCCTTGATTTTCTCTAGCAGAATGATACTCAGCATTTTCAGATAAGTCTCCCAATGCTCTAGCTTCCTTAACAGCTTCTATTATAGCAGGTCTTTGAACCCTCTTTAAATCATCTAGCTCTTCTTCTAATTTTAAAAAGCCTTCACTAGTTAAATATATCTCTTTAATATCTTTTTTCATAATGTTCACCTCTTTGAAAACTTGAAAACAATGTTACTACATTTTTATGCTTTTGTCAATCTAAAAAGTTGACACGTAATAGAGAATTAGTTGGTACCTCTTTATCACAGTTAATAGTAACTATTTCTCTAGGATGCCTTGCGGCTTCAATATTGTTATTATCTTCATCTTTTATAGAAGTAATGATAAAATTATAATCATCTATTTTAGGACCAAATATGGTCACTTTATCATTTATTGAAAAATAATTACGTTGTTCAATAACAGCAGTTTTGTTTTCTTTATTATAATTTATTACAATACCTAAAAAATCTTGATTAGAATCTTCTTGTCTGCCAATGTAGTATTGTTCTTTTGCTCCTGGTTTATTGTTAAAAAATTGTGGTACCACATCTCTGTTGGCACATCTATATAATATTCTTTCGGCTTTCTTAACATATTCTTTATCCATATTACCTGAATAATACATATCTATTAGTTTTCTATAAGTTGATACTAAAGTTGATACATAATATACTGATCTCATTCTACCTTCTAATTTAAATGATGAAATGCCAATATCAATCATTTCATTTATATAGCTAACTAACGATAAATCTTTAGGAGCTATAGAAAAGTTAGAAGTATCAGACAAAATATTTTTATTATTATCTAAAAGATTAAAATTAAATCTGCATACTTGACAACATCCTCCTCTATTTGCATCCCTATTTGTAAAGTAATTTGACAATACACATCTTCCAGAAATATTAGTACACATTGCGCCATGAATAAAACATTCAATTTGACATGGAACACTATCTATTATGTCCCTAATATCAGTTTTAGAACACTCTCTTGCTAAAACAATTCTTTTAATTCCTCTATCTGCATAATACTTAGCTGCATCTTTATTAAATACAGAGGCTTGAGTACTGAAATGTAATTCTAATTTTGGAGCATATTTCTTAACCATATCCATAACTAATGGATCACTAAATATTATTGCATCAACGCCAATGTTTTCTAATGATATTAAATAATTTTTCAGTCCTACTATATCATTGTTATGAAATACAATATTAACAGTAACATATACTTTTGCATTATTTTTGTGAGCATACTTTACACCTTCTTTGATGTCATCAAGTGTAAAGTTTTTTGCATTGGCTCTTAAACTATAATCCACTCCACCTAAATAAACGGCATCAGCACCATAATTAATAGCCCATTTTAATCGTTCTAAATCTCCAGCGGGAGCTAATAATTCAACTTTACTATTCATTATTCTTCACCTTATATATCGTTTCTTTATTAATAAAACCAGAAGTTGTATCATAAAGTTTATCTATGACATTAACATTATCTTTTTTATTATTAACAAAAGAATCTATTATTAAATTTTCTTTTTCCTTATTCAGCATATACATATCTATGATATTGTAATCAGTTTTTAAATCATCTAAAATTGATAATAAATTTAAAACTTTACTTGATAAAATATGAGTACCAAAATAATCTTCAATTATTGGATAATAATTATCATCTTTTGGTTCATTAATTAAATAGCTATTACAATTATAGTTAATATTAAAGCTTTCTAAATAGTTACTTACAAGCCTTCTAACAGACGTAGACAGGTGTTCTAATCCAAATACCTGTTTATATAATTTAGCCTTAGAATTAGCTT
>CAZBUA010000057.1:0-2891 GCA_964494975.1 uncultured Muribaculaceae bacterium | reverse complement strand
TATCATTAGTAATAACGCTACCATATGCGCCATTATCATAATAATGATTAATTGCATAATAAGAATTATTTAAGTGTAATTGATCAATTATTAAATTAGTTTTTAAATTGTAAGTAAACGCTGCTAAATCACCAATAATAATTCCACTTAATCCAATATTATCTAACAGTAATAATATTTCTTTATATTCCTTTAATTCATCATTATATATTACTCTATTTAAAGATACATATACTTCTTTATCAGTATTTTTTATAATGTCAACTATTTCTTCTAATGAAAAAGTTTTTTCAAATAATATTGAAAATTTATTTAAGCCTAAAACATACCCATCAACTGGGTATGCAAATTCATTATCATTATTTATTTTTAATAATATTTTACTCATTTTCTTCTTTCCTCTTAACAGATATTGCAACACCATCACCAATGTCAAAAAATCTTGTTTTAAAATTATCATTATTCTTTAAAAAAGATATATATCTTTCTAATTTTGTTATTAACTGTCTTAAATTTCTAGACATCTTATTTTTATCTGAATTTACTAAGCCATGAAACTTAATGTTGTCTGTAACTATAAAACCTTTAATATTAAGATTATGTGAAAACTTTTCAAAAAACTTTAAATACTGGCTTTTAGCGGCATCAATAAATATTAAATCAAATTTTTCAGTAGTATTAAACTCCAATGCATCCGCTAAAATAAGAGTAACTTTATTATCCAAACCAAAAGATTTAACGTTTTTAACAGCCTCTATATACCTGTCCTTGTCTCTCTCAATTGATGTTACTGTTATATCATCAGAAACTAATGCCATATTAATAGCCGAATAACCAATAGCAGTACCTATTTCAAGTATATTCTTAACTTTATTTAATTTAATAAACTCAGTTAAAAATTCTATTCCATCTTTTTCCATTATTGGTACGCCTCTCTCATCAGCATACTTTTCAATTTTATTCATCAAAAACTCTTGATCCATAATAACTCACCGCCTGACTAACCTTAATAATTATAGTTTAAATAACAACAAAAAGCAAGTAAGTATAAAAGAAAAAGAAATTAACAAGTGTTAGTTTCTTTTATTAATTAGTTGGCATTAAATTACTAGGAAATCCAATATCATTCCAATTGTTATTAAATCTTGTTTTATTACCATTTACCGTAACTTCAGTTAGCGTAGTAATATTTGCAAAAGCATTGCTACCAATACTAGTTACTGTAGAAGGTATTGTTATAGATGATAATTGAGTTTTATTAAACGCCGTACTTTCAATACTTTCTAATCCTTCTTGTAAATTGATATTATTTATATATGCTTTTCCAAAAGCACTATCTGAAATTGTTTTAAGCGTGCTAGGAAGGCTTACACTAGCATAATTATGTTTATCCATATTTAAATTAGCAAAGGCATTACTAACAAGTGTTTCAACACCCTCTTCTATTATTATGTTATTTATTAATGATGACATAAATGATGGTGCTGTCTCAAATGTTCCTGGTATTCTAAGAGTATTATACTTTACCATATAAAATGATGTTTCACCAATTGAAGCTATTTGTTCAGGCAAATCAAAATCATCATCTACGGTGCCAATAAGAGCACAATCATATAGTGTCTTAACGCTATCATCTATTACCACATCGGTATTTATAGGTATACTAAGAATTATACTTATTGCACGTTTTCCCTTTTCTAATGAACCAAAAAATTGTTTAATTTTTTTAACATTCTCGCAAGCACTATCATCCAGATTATTATCATTACATATTCCAGAATCAATTTTGTTATATGAATCAATATAACTAGCCCTTCCAGCAGTGCTTTCTTGAACGACAGACCAATAATCTGAACCAATTACGCATGGAAAGCTAAGAAATGCAGCTATTTGTAAAATTTCACCACTAATTCCAGAATCAGTAATATTTAATGGTGTATTATATTTATTAAGAATATTAGTTACAACAGAATATAAAGCTGAAGAAAGTTCTACGTCAGTTTGATATCCTTCTTGATATATATATAAAGTACCATCAGTATAATATTTATAATATTGATTTGATATAATTGCACCTGAACTATAAGATATAATTGCACCTGAACTATAAAGAGTTGGGTGAGCATTACTGTATAGTGTTATTAATTCATTATTAACATCATCAGAGATTGTTTTTGAATAAGTCTGATAGCCGTCAGATATAATAGAAAAAGTATACGTTCCTCTTGGAATGTTATATAAAAACTCGGTAGCATTGCTGCTTGAGGTGTCAAGTTCTTTTGTAAAAGTAATACCATCCCCTTCAAATTTTATTTCTGAGGTTGCTGTACCACCCTCATTTTTAATAATACTACCCGATACGGTCATATAGCTTTCCTGATCTAAAGAACTCACCGTACAAGTTTCTTCCTCCTCTTCAACTATCTGCCCTTTAAGCTTACTAGTATTATTAATAAACATCATAAATATTGTTGCTAAAACTATAATCAATATAATAATAATTACTGTAACAATAACATTTTTTTTCTTTTTCATACTCTACCTACCTTATAATTTCTATTTTAGCATAGAAGAATATAATTATCAATAAAAAAGAAGTTAATATTAATTAACTTCTAATCTGCTGGTTTTAATTCATTTGGGAATCCAATGCTAGACCAACTATTATTAAACCTATTATTTATTCCATTGATTGTAATACTTGTTAATGGTGTACTATTAAAAGCATAGTTACCAATGGTTAATTCATCTCCAGCAGTATATGCAAGTTCAAAATCAAAAATTTGCTTTACATTATTATTTACAACAACATTATTATTGACAGGTAATTGTCCAAGTATTTCTAATGCTGCTGTCGCGTCATCTATATTACCATACATTTCCACTAAATT
>CAZBUA010000056.1:0-5315 GCA_964494975.1 uncultured Muribaculaceae bacterium | reverse complement strand
AGTAATGGAAGAACCAGTAGTAGCTCCAATTGCAACAGCAGCACCAACGTTTGAAGAGCCAGTAGCTGCACCAGTAACTCCAGTAATGGAAGAACCAGTAGTAGCTCCAATTGCAACAGCAGCACCAACGTTTGAACAGCCAGTAGCTGCACCGGTAGCGCCAGTAATGGAAGAACCAGTAGTAGCTCCAATGGAAACAGCAGCACCAACGTTTGAACAGCCAGTGGCTGCACCGGTAGCGCCAGTAATGGAAGAACCATTGCAAGAAGAACAACCTAGAACAAGTTATTTTTCAGGCCACGAGAATGCTACACCAAGCGTAGAACAACCTGTTATGTCAAATGATCAACCAGCTGTAATGCCTACGGATCAAAATAATGGCAATATACAATAAAGAGTTTACTAAAACTCTTTTTTTAATGATATAATTGTATTAGGAGAATATTATGAATATATTGCAAGGAAAAGATAAAACATTAGATTATCAATTAAAATTATTGAAAAAAATATTATTTAAAAACAAAGATTTATTAAACATATTAATAAGTCTAGATAATTTAGGAATAAATAATTATTATGTAGGCGCGGGATGCATTAATCAAACAGTATTTAATTATTATCATGGATACGAAGCTAATTATGGAATAGAAGATTATGACATCGTGTACTTTGATAAAGATACTAGCTACGAATCTGAAGATATAATGATTAAAAAAATAAGCAAAGAGTTAGAATGTATTAATGTTAGTCTTGATATTAAAAATCAGGCTAGAGTACACCTATGGTATGAAAAAAAGTTTGGACATAAAATAGATAAAAATTTATCCGTAGAGGATGCCATATCAAAATGGGGAACAACAATTACATCTATAGGTGTTAAATTAATTGGAAATAAACTAGTGGTATATGCACCATATGGATTAAATGATTTATACAAGTTAATATTAAGACCTAATAAAACAAATTATATTAAAAAAGATTATGATAAAAAAGTGTTAAAATGGAAAGAAAAATGGCCATTACTTGAAGTTATTCCATGGGATGAAGCTTAAGTATGATATAATAAAAGTAGGTGATAAAAATGAAAAAAGTAGTTTTGGTAGATGGTAATAATTTATTATTTAGGAGTTATTATGCAACTGCATACTCTGGAAATTTTATGAAGAATTCAAAGGGATTTCCAACTAATGCATTGTTTGGTTTTATTAATATGATCAATAAGATTATTAATGATGAAACACCAGAATATATGTTAGTAGCTTTTGATAAGGGTAAAACTTTTAGACATGATAAGTATGAAGATTATAAAGCTGGAAGAATAGAAATGCCTAATGAGTTGAAAGAACAGTTTCCAATAGCTAAAGAGATACTTACTTATTTAGGTGTTAAATGGTTTGAAATTGATAATTATGAGGCTGATGATATAATTGGTACTTTAGCTAAAGAAGTTGATGAGAAAGCCGGATATGAAGGTTTAATAGTAAGTAGTGATAAAGACTTGTTACAATTAATTTCTGATAAAGTAATTATGAAGATGTTAAAGACTAAGGATCATATTATGATGACTAAGGAAGTGTTTTTTGATACTTATGGATTAACTCCTGATAAGATGATTGATATTAAAGCGCTTCAGGGTGATTCTTCTGATAATATTCATGGAGTAAAAGGAATTGGTGAAAAAACCGCTTTAAAACTTTTACAAGAATATGGTAGTGTTGAAAACATATATGAAAATATTGATAATATAAAAGGTTCAACGAAAGACAAACTTGTAACTGATAAGAATCAAGCGTTTGAAAGTAAAGATTTGGTTACGATATATAAAGAGGTACCATTAGGATTTGAATTAGAAGATACAAAGATAACGGATGGTAATTTAGAAGGTTTAAAAAAGAAGTATGAAGAGCTTGAATTTTATTCATTACTAAAAAATATGAAGATAACAAAAAAAGAAGAAAAACTAAATATTATTGAGTTAACTTCTATTGATGAATTAGATAATTTAAAAGAACCATTTTCATACTATATAGAATTAGACAAGGCAAACTATCATTTAGCTAGTGTACTTGGTATGGGTTTATATGATGGAGAAAACGCATACTACGTACATAAAGACTTAATAAGGGATGTAATGTTAAAATTAAACGAAAAAGTTAAGTATACTTATGATTTAAAAAAACATTATGTCACTTTAAAACACATGGGTATAACTATTAAGAATACTATCTTTGACTCAATGATAGCGGCTTATTTATTAAATTATAACGTAAAAGATGATGCTTCTTATTTAGCTAACTCATTTGGTTATGATATTCCTTTTTATGAAATAATTAGCAAATCAAAAGAAATAAATATAAACGATGTTAAAACGTTAGTTATTAAGAAAGCTAAGTTTATTTTTGATTCTAAAAATGATTTAGAAGAAGAGATGAAAACGGAAGAATGTACTTATTTATTTAATGATATAGAAATGCCTTTATCAATAGTATTAGGCGATATGGAATATACTGGGATAAGATTAGATAAAGAAGTTTTACAGAAAATGAATACTGAGTTGGATGCTAAGATAGAATCATTATCTAAAGAAATACAAGCTTTAGCAGGTGAAGAATTTAATATTTCTTCTCCTAAACAACTAGGTGAGATATTGTTTGAAAAGATGCAAATAGGTAAGGGTAAGAAGACAAAAAGTGGATACTCTACTGATAAATTGGTGTTAGAAAAATATCAAGATAGAAGCCCTATAATACCTTTAATATTAGAACATAGAATGCTTACTAAACTTCAAAGTACTTATATTATAGGATTACAAAACAATGTTTTAGAAGATGGTAAAATACACACTATATATACTCAGGCTTTAACCAGAACCGGAAGATTATCTTCAATTGAACCAAACTTACAAAATATTCCAATAAGAACTGAGTATGGTAAGTTAATAAGAAAAGCTTTTATTGCAGAAGATGATTCAATTTTATTATCTAGTGATTATTCACAAATAGAACTTAGAGTTTTTGCCCATTTTTCAAAAGTACCTAACTGGATAGATGCTTTTAAAAATGATTTAGATATTCATACAAGGACCGCTATGGACATTTTTGGTGTTACCAAGGAAAACGTCACACCATTAATGAGAAGACAGGCTAAAGCGGTTAATTTTGGTATTTTATACGGTATTAGTAGTTACGGATTAGCAGAGGATATAGGAGTATCTGTAAAAGAAGCTAAAGCTTTTATTGATAAATATTTTGAAACTTATCAAGGTACTAAAATATATATGGATAACGTTGTTAAAGAGGCTTATCAAAAAGGTTATGTAACTACTATTATGAATAGAAAAAGAAAGATTGACGAGCTTAAAAACACTAATTATATGATAAGGCAACAAGGAGAGAGAATGGCACTTAATACCCCAATTCAAGGGTCAAGTGCTGACATCTTAAAAAAGGCAATGGTTGATATTTATAAAGAATTTGAAAATAATAATCTTAAAAGTAAGATGTTATTACAAGTACATGACGAACTTATATTTAACGTCATTAAAGATGAAGAAGTAAAGGTAAAAAATATAGTTGAAAAGTGTATGAATAGTGTATATAAATTAGACGTACCATTAAAAGTTGATATAGAAACTGGTATTAATTGGTATGATGCTAAATAGTTAGGGGGTACGTTATGCCAGAGTTAGCAGAAGTTGAAACAACTAGAAGAGATCTAAGTAATAAGATTGTTGGTAAGAAGATAAATAAAGTAGAAGTATATTTAGATAAAATTGTTTATAATAAAAAAGAAGAATTTATTAATAATGTTACCGGACAAAAGGTACAAGCTGTTAAGAGAAGAGGAAAATGGTTATTATTTGAATTAGAAAATAATTATGTTGTTATTCATTTTAGAATGGAAGGAAGATTCTATTTAAAGAAGGTAGATGACATGATTGATAAACACGATTATGTAATATTTTACTTTGATGATTTTTCTTTACATTTTAATGATCCTAGGTTATTTGGCAAGTTAGAAATAATATCTAAAAATGATATAGATGATTTCTTCATAAAGAAAAAATTGGGATTAGAATATGATGATGTAAACCTGACTCCAAAGTATTTGAAAAACAAGTTTAAAACTCATCACACACATGTAAAGAAAATGCTATTATATCAAAGTTATATGACTGGTATTGGAAATATTTATGCTAATGAAATACTATTTAGATCCAAAATAAACCCGGTTAGTTATGCTGATAAATTAACCATTGGTGAGTTGAAAAGCATTATTGATAATACAAAAATTGTATTTGAAGAATCATTAAAATATAAAGGTACTTATCCAAATATTGATGGAAACAGGGGTACTTATGAGGAACATTTATTAGTTCATGGTAGGGATGGATTATCATGCACGGTATGTGGAACAAAAATAATAAAAGAGCAAATAGATGGAAGGGGTACATATTATTGCTCTAATTGTCAGAAAAAGTGTAAATAAATTTGACATATATTGTCGTTTGTGTTATAATGCTTGTACCAATTGAGTAACATGTATTAATATGCATACTCAATTAAGTTAAGAGGGGGTTAAAAATATGAAAGGATCTTACATTTTTGAATACGTAAATGAAAACGAATTTAAAAAGCTAGAACGTTCTGTAAAGAAGTATAACATGTTAGCATATAAAAAATTAGTTTTTGAATTTTATCCAGAAATTAAAGAAGGTAATTTTTTGGGAAAGCTAGTAAGTGTTAATGCTGCTGCTAATACTAAGAATTATGAACTTAGATTACCAACTGATGATTTGTTTGTAAGAGTTCATGGTGAAGTTATTTTACATTATTCTGTAAGTGAAGATAGTCATACTGTAATTTTAGAGACAATAACACCAGAAACGTTGTTATCTGAAGGACATAGACAAGAGCTTGAAGCTTACAAGGGTGTAATGATTTCAAAAGCAAATTCAGATAAAGATAAATTTAAAATAGATTTATTAAATATGTTACAAAATGGTGATTAATTCATCATTTTTTTATTTTTTTGCCGGTTGCATATTGATTAACTTTGAAGAATATGATAATATATAAAAGCAAGTGCAAATGGACCCTTAGCTCAGTTGGTTAGAGCAACCGGCTCATAACCGGTCGGTCGTAGGTTCGAGTCCTACAGGGTCCACCATTTATTTGTGCGGGTGTGGCGAAATTGGCAGACGCGCTAGACTTAGGATCTAGTGGAGTAATCCGTGGGGGTTCAAGTCCCTTCACCCGCACCAGATTGATAGGAAACTCGAACTTTAAGTTTCGAGAGTAATAAATTACTAACTA
>CAZBUA010000055.1:1468-5499 GCA_964494975.1 uncultured Muribaculaceae bacterium | reverse complement strand
TTTTTCAGCATATATACAAGGAAAATCTGCATCAGGACTAAAACCAATAGTTGGGTATTCTTCATGTTCTTTATAATATTCGATACACTTCCAGCCCTTTTCTTCATTCAATCCTATTATTAACCTAACTCTTTTATTTAACTTATAATTATCCATAACACTCTTCATTGCATATAAAGAAGCTATGACAGGGCCTTTATCATCAATAGCTCCACGTCCATAAATCTTTCCATCACTTATTTTGGCTTCGTAAGGTGGAAACTCCCAATTATCACCTTCAGGAACAACATCTAAATGTCCTATAATTCCTAACATTTCTTTACCCTCACCAAATTCAATATAACCACAATAATTATCAATATTCTTAGTTCTAAATCCTAGTTTTTTTCCTAAATCAAGTATGTAATTTAATGCGTTAGAAGCTTCTTTTCCGAATGGAAATTGAGGATTTTTACTTTCTATACTTATGCTCGGAATCATAATCATTTCCTGAGTTTTAGAAATAATTTCACTTTTTAAATTATTGATATATTCTTCTATCATAATATTAAACCTTTCTTTAAATCTAAATCATGAAATCTACTTATTCATTTCAATTTTTATTTCTTCTATTATGTGTCCAATATTACCTTCACCGGCATATTTACTCATATCAAAGAAATTATCATTAATATCTACCCAAACAAGCTTGTTAACCTCTTCCACAAGTGTTACTTCTTTATTTAAAACCCCATAATATACTTCTAAGTTTTTATTAAAAGCTATATAATTTATATCCATAAAATGTAATAATTGGGTATCTTGTTTAGTTATTCCTGTTTCTTCATTTAATTCTCTATAGGCCTCATTTAAACCATCATTTTCTTTATCAATTTTACCACCAACTAAATTATGCATACCAATATATGGCTCTTTAGTTCTTTTACACATTAGTGTAGCTGATAAGAACTTATTAAAGATTACTATTACGTTATATTTTTTCATATTATTTAACCTTTCTACTTAAACTTAACATACTTCATACCAAGCTTAGTATACACGTTATACGCTCTTGGTAAACGAAGCATTCTTGCAAACATAAGATTATAAAATTCATCTATTAATATTATTGAGCATAGAGTGATACTAATTGTCATAAATAATTTTTTATTCATGTTTTTAGCTAGATAAAAACAAAAAGGTATTATTACATACATTAATAACAAACTTGATATACCAAAGAATAAAATACTCCTTAGACAAATAAAACCACCAATGTTACCAAAGTTTAATATTTCTTGATTATAATCCCAGTATCTAGCACCATTGTTTAATAAATAAATACCTAAGCCAGATAAATATTCTAAGATACCAGTTGATATCACACTAATAAAAAATACTTTTATTGGGCTCTTACGATGCTTATAAGCTAAAACATAAATCATTATAGATCCAATAGCATATATGTTTATCCAAGGAAGAAAGTTACCTCCTTGCCAGCAAAACACCTTCATACCACCATTAAAATAATAAAATATATATTCATATAAAAAACAAAACATACCAGTAATTACTATTAATAAACTAAAAATACCAATCATCGTACCCTTATCAAATTTATTATCTTTATTTATATAATCTTTAAAATACTCTTTCATACTACTTACTCCTATTTATCATCTTATCTAATTATATCATAATAATAATTATTTAAAAAGAAAAACAAGTTAAAGTAAATTTAACTTATTTTTTTATTTATAAAATTAATCATTTCTTTTTTTATATCATCAAATGACGCATTCTTAATGCTTTCTACATATTTAATTACATCATTTTCCATCGGTAAATTACTTTTATCTATACTAAACTCTTTTAATATTGGTAGAATATGTTCTTCCATGTTAGGAAAATACTTATATAAAGTATCATATGCATTAAGTGGTTTATCTGGTTTGGTATATCTAGCGCTCTCCCAATCTAACACCATTTCAACATAGTCACTATATTCTTTTTCAATACTATTATCATGATGTTTTGATAATGATCTGTGAATACGTGATACATCTTTTTTATCATAAAACAAATACATAAACAATTTGTCTAAATCGTGATACTTTAACTTCTCACATATTTCTTCTTTATTTTCTTTAATATACTTTTTTGCTAAAAACACAATTATTTGTTGATGAATATAAGTATATTTAATATGATCTTTATTATTCATATTATTATTTTACCTTTCCTATCTTGGTAAACGGAAATATTCTAACTGAGGAACTTCCTAATATTTCATCCTTATCAATTAAACCTATTACCCTTGAATCTAATGAATTACCCCTATTGTCACCCAAAACCAAGTACTTATCACCTGGTATCTTTAAATAGCCAATATCAGTTAGTTTAAAATCAGTAGTTGTATCATGTTTAAAGTTTTCTTCTATGATAAAACCATCTACGTATAAAGTGTTATCTTTATATTCAACATACTCTCCTGGTAATCCAATTACCCTTTTAACTATTTTTTCATCATTAAACTTAACAACAACAATATCAAATCTCTTAATACTATTTATTCTATAATTTAACTTATTTAACATTATTATATTATTATCATTAAGTGTGGGCTCCATTGAAGAACCATCTACTATTGCAGGCGTTACTATAAACGTTCTAATAAGAATTACCACTATAATAACTATTATGTATGGATATACTTCTTTTATTATCTTTTTTATTCTTTCTTTTTTCATAATCATACAAAAAATAAGGCATAAAAAGCCTTATTAATTCCTCTCTTTAAGCTTGAACTGACCAATTATATCTCTTGCATAATATAGTTTAGCTCTTCTAGCCATACCTTTTCTTGTAACAGTAATTGATTCAAGTTTTGGTGAATGGATAGGAAATACTCTTTCTACTCCAATACCACCAGAGATCTTACGTACGGTAAAAGTTTCAGAAACTCCAGTACCCTTACGAGCGATAACAATACCTTCATAGGCCTGTACTCTTTCTTTCTTACCCTCAATGATTCTAACTCCAACCTTTACAGTATCACCTACTCTAAATTCTGGAACGTTAGGATTAAGTTGTTTGTTTGTAATTTTCTCAATTTTGTTCATTGCACTTCATTCCTTTCTAAAATATATAACCAGCAATCATGTAAAAATAAGTATGCAGCGGATTGCTTTTTTCAAACATAAAGATTTTATCATAAAATCCATTATTATGCAAGTAGTAATTATCTTATTCTTGACTCATTAATATTTTCATTTACATAAGTAGCCTGTATTGTTTTGGCTCTTAAAAACTTTCTTACTAAATTATCAATGTTTTTTATTATCTTATCTATTTGTTCTTTACCTAAATATCTAGTATAAGCAGATATAATCATTGACTTTAACATTTCTGCCTCTCCTAAGATCCTTCCGGTAGCCTCATCATCATCTTGGTCTGATAAAGCAATGTTTAATCTATATGTTAAAACGTCTATCTTCTTCATTACGTTTTTCATAGCAATCTTTTCTATAAAAGATGGTTTAACAATGATTATTCTGTTAACTCCATTATTATTATTGCCCTTTAATTTATAACCACTAACTAGTTTAGGATTTAAAACCGTAATAGCTCTTATCTTATCATCATTTGATAATTTATACCTTCCAGTAGGTTTATTACTTGATATTTCAGAAACCTTAATGTCTTTTATATCATCAGTAATAATTTTTCTCTTGTTCTTTTTAATACCACTTTTTTCTAACTTTACCTTATGAACTAATAAGTCTGGTCTTTTCTGTTTAGTTATTCTTTCTTGTTCTTCTAATCTCCATTTATCTATTTTTTTATGGTCTCCAGATAACAACACTTCAGGGACTTCCATACCCTTATAATTTCTAGGCTTAGTATAAGTAGGATAATCAAGTAATCCATTATTAAACGAATCTTTTAAGTGAGATTCTTCTTCAATAACTCCTGGCAATAACCTAACTATTGAATCAGTTAATATCATTGCAGGAATCTCACCACCAGTAAGAACATAATCACCAACGGAT
>CAZBUA010000055.1:0-1458 GCA_964494975.1 uncultured Muribaculaceae bacterium | reverse complement strand
AATTCTTTCATCAAAGCCTTCATAATGACCACATATTAATATTATGTGTTTCTCATTAGATAATTCATAAGCTTTCTTTTGATTATACTTTGTTCCCTGAGGACTTAATAAGATTACCTTGCTACCTTCTTTTTTTAAATCATTAACAGCATCAAATATTGGCTGACACATTAATACCATACCATTACCACCACCAAAAGGTGTATCGTCTACCTTCTTATGCTTATTTTTAGCATAATCTCTAAAATTACAAGTATTTATCTTTACCTTTTTATCATCGATAGCGCGTTTAATAATAGATTCATCTTTAAATCCATTAAACATCTCTGGAAATAACGTTAGAATGTCTATTTTCATGATATAAGCCCTTTCATATCATTAACAACTACTTCTTTAGTTTCCTTGTTAATACTATTAATAAAACTCTTTACATAAGGAATCATTACTTTGTTAGATAATAACAAAACCTCATTAGCGGGAGTGTCTATAACCTCCGTAATAGAGCCAATAATTTTATCATTTATTATAACATTAAATCCAATTAAATCAACCGCTAAAAGCATATTATCATCAATTATTAAATCTTTCTTATTAATATATACTAAAGAGCCTTTTAAATACTCTATCTGATTTATGTTGTCTATTTTATCAAAAGTTAACATGTCAAAAGCTTTATGAACTCGGTATCCACTAATAACAAACTCTAATTTATCCTTACCAACGTATATTTTAAATCCTTTATTAAACACTTTATTTTTATATCTAAAATCAGACAGTATTCTTACCTCACCTTTTATACCATGAGTATTTACTAACTTACCAACACACAAATATTCCATTATTACACCACCTTATTTAGAAAATTCATACATAATTATAGAAGTAGCAACCGCTACGTTTAAACTTTCACAATCTTCATTCATCTCAATATATATATTATCCTTAACTATAGACTTTAGTTCATTTGATACTCCACTACCCTCACTACCCATTATAATAGCAACCTTACCAGCTTTATCAATATCAATAACGTTCGTTCCGTTAACTACGTCCGTACCATAAACATGATAATTATCACTAATAAGTTTAGGTATAAAAGAACTTAAATCCCTAGTAATAATATTAGTGTTAAAAATCATACCTTGTGTTGCTCTAATAACTTTTTCATTATATTTTTTTACGGTGTCTAATCCCAATACAACGGTATCAAAGTTAAAAGCTTTAGCACTTCTTATAATGGTACCTAAATTACCAGGATCTTGTACACCATCAAGAATTATTATTTTATTACCCAGATTATTATTATCTTCAATAAAATTACAAACACCAATAATGGTTGGTATGGAACTTAGATTACTAAGTGACTTCATAACGTTAGAAGACACGCTAGTTTTTAATATATCAATATCAATGTCATTATCTTCTAACAATATTATTTCCTTTAACAAACCTTTTTTA
>CAZBUA010000054.1:0-5584 GCA_964494975.1 uncultured Muribaculaceae bacterium | reverse complement strand
CGTACCATCTTCCTGAATATAAAGATACTTTATAGTTATTATTAACATGACTACTTACCATACTAACATAGGTGTTTATAATGCCATCATATTCATCTTTAGTAATATTATCAGAAGAACACGTACTTGCCGTCCAACTTTCTATATCATAATATATTCCAAGTGTTGGTTTTAAATCATATAGATCAATAATATTATTAGTAAAATTAGCCTCTGTTTGCGCTCCTATATAATCTCCTGCATAACTAAACAAATAAATACCATATGGTATGTTTAATCTTTTTACTTCATTTAAGTTCCTTTCAAACATCTTATCTAAAGTATTATAAAATCCCATTCTAATAATTACTCCATAACAATCAGATTCATTTACAAACTTGTCCCAATCAATTATTCCCTGATAATAGCTTACGTCAATAACCTTTACGTTACTAATACCTAAATACTTACCTGATGGTCCATAATAACCGAGCTCTTTTACTGGTTCCTCTTCTTGCACAATATTATTTTCTACAGCTAATACGTCTTGCTTACTATTTAATTCTATATTATTAATACTTTCTTCTTGCTGAACCTCACTAACTACTAATTCATCTTCAATAACTTCTTTAACATCACTAACAGGTTCCCCTTCTATTACACTGGCAACTGCATCTTCAGATACTTCTTCTTGATAAGAAGGTTCATCAATAATAGGTTCTTTACTAACATAATTAATACTAATCAAATCATCATGACTAATATATGGCACAGTACTAACGTAATATTCTTTTTCAACTTTTTCTTCTTTTAAATTAGATACTTTTTTTGTCTTTGATGCTTCGTTATTCTCAGCACACCCAACCAATAATAATGGTATTAAAATAATTATTATCTTTTTCATTTTTCCTCCTTTAATATAATAATTAGACAAAAAAATCAATATCATTTGTATAAATAAAAAAAATTATGATTATTCATCATAATTCTTTAAAAATTCGTATAAGTTTTTAGCTTCCTTTTTAGGAATAACACTTTCTAATTCATCAATCGTTAAACTTTTTAACTTAGTAATGGTTTTATATTTTTTTAATAATATATTTTTTCTTGTTTTTCCTATACCAGGTACGTTATCTAAAACGCTTGATAAAGAACCCTTACTTCTAATATCTTTATGATATGTAATGGTAAATCTATGAACCTCATCTTGCATTCTTGTTAATAGATGAAACACGTCAGACGTCTTATCTATTTCATACTCTTTATCAGCACTAATTAAAGCGTTAGTATTATGCTTATCATTCTTCTTTAGTCCCAATACCGGAATGTCTAAATAAAGGCTATCTAATACTTCTTTAGCGGCGTTTACTTCTATTAAACCACCATCTACTAGTATTAAATCAGGCCTTACTAAATTATCATGCAAAACTTTATAATACCTTCTATATATAACTTCCTTCATAGTGTGATAATCATCTTTACTACCAGAGGTTATCTTGTACTTACGATACTCCTTTTTATCAGGTTTACCATTGGTATATACTACCATACCACTAACGGTAAAGGTTCCAAATAAATGAGCATTATCAAACGTTTCAATACGTTTTAAATTAGGTATGTCAATAATTTTACCAAGTTCTTCATTAGCTTCAAAAGTTCTTTGTTCATCCCTTACGATAAGTTCAAACTTCTCATCTAGTACTATTTTAGCATTATCATAAGCCATGCATACCAGTTTCTTTTTTAAACCCCTTGAAGGCACTATTACCTTAGTATTAAGAGCTTCTGATAACAATTTGGTATCAAACGAATCACTTACTAATATCTCTTTAGGAATTTCATTCTTATCATAAAAACTAGTAACAAAATATGAAATGGTATCCTCTATATCGTCTACTAAAGGAAACACTTCCCCATCTCTCATGTTTATTCTTCCATCTCTTAAATGAAGAACTTGAAATGAAACATATTCATCTTTTACATAATAGTTAATAACATCCCTATTAACATTATCATTTAAACTTATCTTTTGTTTTTCTAACACTTTATCTATATATTCTAACATTTCTTTATATTCAATCGCTCTTTCAAAGTTAAGTTTATCAGAAGCATCATTCATAAGATTTTTAATCTTACGTCTAACATCATCATAATTACCCTTTAAAAAACTCGTTACCTCATTAACCATGTTTTTTACTTCTGACTCAGAGACCTTGTTTTCACAATATCCTAAGCATTCTCCAATATGATAGTATAAGCATACCTTCTTACCCATGTTTTGACACTTTCTAAACGGGTATATTCTGTTTAATAATTCAACCGTTTTTCTAGCGGCATAAGCATTAGGATAAGGGCCAAACAACTTACCTTTATGATTTTTAATCTTTCTAGGTCTTGATATAATAAGTCTGGGATACTTATCATTAGTAAGCTCAATATAAGGATATGATTTATTATCTTTTAACATAATATTATATTTTGGAGAATACTTCTTTATTAAGTTAATTTCTAATAATAAAGACTCAACCTCCGTAGTTGTTACAATGTATTCAAAATCACAAATGTTTTCTACTAAAGCCTTAGTCTTACCAGTATGTTCTCTATTAAAATAAGAACTAACCCTTCTTTTTAGATTTTTAGCCTTACCAACATATATTATCTTACCATCGTTATTCTTCATTAAATAACATCCTGGTTCAGTAGTTAAAAGCTTAAGTTTTTCATCAATAATATTCATAATAAATCACCTAAAGGTATTATAGCATAAAAAAAGAGATTATTTTAATCTCATTTTCTTTGTCTTTTTTGTGTAACAATTCGCACATTTTGGCATTTTCTTTTTTTCTTCTTCATCAAGAAATTCAAATCCTATTTTAAATGCATTTTTAGCCTTTTCATCAAACGGCGTTTTATAATATAATAAAAGCATTTTATACATTCTGTATAATTGATAATTGCTTATTTCACCAATTACCTCGTAACAACAAGCTGGTTTTTCAACTATTGTTTTAATGTTAATACCACATTTCTTTTTCAAATGATTAATTTTGTTTGGTTCTAACACAACATCTAAATCATAATTATAATTTGAAGTAAGCGGTAAAAAATACATTTTTTCATTCAATTCTCCAATAAAAATACATGGTCTACCAACACACATTGCATGATCAACAACGTTACCATTAAAAATGATATTTTTAATATTAACAATCGAACCTTTTTTTAATTCTAACATTAGTCTATCTTCTCAATTATTACTAATTGTTTACTTTCTAAATATTCAATAACCGTTTTCTTATCATTAAATGGTATCCTTTTGTTGTCTTTTACAATCATTACTTCTTCATGCCCCTTACCCAATATCAGTAGGACATCATTTGCTTTTAATAGTTCAATACCTTTTATGATAGCTTTTTTTCTATCAAGCTCAACTTCATAATTAGTATTTTTATTTCCTTCTAACATATCCTCAACAATATGCATTGGATCTTCATTATGAATATCATCACAAGTAACTATTGCATAGTCACATTGCTCAGTAACCAATCTCATCATTATTGGTCTTTTTGTTCTATCCCTATCTCCAGTACAACCAAACACCGTATATATATGACCATCACAAACTTCTTTCACGGTACTCACTATGTTTTGTATTGCATCAGGAGTATGAGCATAATCAATTACAATTCGATTATTCTTATATTCAACCATGTCCATTCTTCCCGCTGGAGCATTAATATTTACTAACGCATCAGCGATTGAAGAAAAATTAAATCCTAGTTCCTTTAACGATATTATGGATGTTAAAACGTTATATATATTATACTTACCAATTAGTGGAACCTTTATGTTCTGTTTTACATCATCATATATAAAAGTAAAGCTAGAGCCTAAAATACTCATTTGATAATCAGTAACCTTATAATCTCCACCCTTAAAGCCATATGTTATGTTATTATTTTTTTCAAGCATAAATATATTTTTATACGGATCATCATAATTTATGACAGCTCTTCCACCTGGTTTTAACGTTTCAAATAATCTTCTTTTACATTCTGCATAGTTTTCCATAGTTTTGTGAATGTTTAAATGATCTTGAGTAAGATTAGTAAACATAGCTATCTCAAATGGTATGTTTTCTAATCTATGATGCATTAATCCCTCACTAGAGGCTTCAATAACAGCATACCTGCATCCATTATCATAAGCACTAATTAACATATCATATATCTCAGTAACCTCTGGTGTTGTATTAGGTAAATTATATACTTTTTCATCTTCATAATATCCAATAGTTCCTATATAACAGCATTTCTTACCAAGCTTTTTTAAAGCGTCATAAAGAATATAAGCACTCGTAGTCTTACCATTAGTACCAGTAATCCCAACAATATGCATCTCATCTAAATATTTATTATAATTATCTTTAAGATACTTGTTTAAATATTCTCTAGAATCCTTTACTATTTCATAAGGAACATCATATGTTCCTTCTTCCGCTACAATCTTTGAAGCACCATTTTCTATAGCCTTAGGTATAAACTCATGTCCATCACCAACAATACCACGAAGCGCTACAAATATATCACCCTTCTTAACTTTTCTTGAATCAGTTTTTATGTTAATCATTATATCACCACTTCATTCTATATATATTATATAATATATTTGAAAAACTAACAATAATGATTTATAATGTTTTTGGTGATGTGTAAATGTTTACGATAAAAAACAATGTTAAAAATGAAATAATTATTAATAAATCTAAATTTATAACTTATTTATATAAAATAGAAAATGAAGATGGTGCTAAAGACATCATAAATTATTTAAAAAAAGAATATAAAGATGCTACGCATCATTGTTATGCTTATGTTACTGATAATATCAAGAGATTTAGTGACGACAAAGAGCCATCTGGAACGGCCGGAATGCCAATACTAAACGTTATTGAAAGTAATAACTTAAATAATGTCTTGGTAGTAGTTATAAGGTATTTTGGAGGTATTAAGTTGGGTGCTGGAGGACTTTTAAGAGCATATACTAACTCCGTTAGTAATGCCTTAAAATTGACTGACATAATACCTTTTATAAAAGAAACAAAATTCATGATTACTTTTAATTATGATAACCTTACCAACATAGATTATATATTAAAAGATTATCAGATAACGTATAAAGAATATGATGAAAATATAACTTATGAATTTGTTTGTGAAAAAGGAACTTACCCAGACAAGTTAGATAAATTTATAATAAAGAAAAAAGAATGTTAATTAACATTCTTTTATTCATATAAAAACTTTGCATAATATTCTTCTAAAGAAATATCATTCTCATATATGTATTTTGCAGCCTTTTTACCAACGTAACGATAGTGCCAAGCCTCACTTCTTATTTCGGTTAAATCTTCATACTTAGTCTTAAAACGATATATAAATCCATATTTGTAGCAATTATCTACAACCCAAGAATACTCGTCACTATTTATAAATATGTTTGTATCAGTACTACCGATATCAAAAGCTAATCCCGTTTGATGCTCACTAAATCCAGGCTTTGATACATACTTAGTAACATAAGCCTCACCATACAATTCTTTATA
>CAZBUA010000053.1:0-5643 GCA_964494975.1 uncultured Muribaculaceae bacterium | reverse complement strand
TCATCAAGTTTCTTTTTGTTTTCTAAGTACTTTTTAGCATCTTCACTCTGCTTTTTTAATGGCTCTAAATTACTTTCTAACTCACTTACGATGTCATCAATCCTGGTCATGTTATCATGAGTTCTATCTAGTTTTCTTAGGGCTTCATCTTTTCTTTTTTTGTACTTTAAAACTCCTGAAGCAGCTTCAAAGATGGTTCTTCTTTCTTCTGGTTTATTAGAAAGTATTGTTCCAATATCACCTTGTGAAATAATGTTAAAAGATTCTTTAGAAACACCAGTATCAACAAGTAAATCCTGAATGTCTTTTAGCCTACATTTTTCATTGTTTAAATAATACTCATTTTCTCCTGTTTTATATATACACCTTTTAATAGATACTTCAGTATAGTCTATTGGTAGGTACTTATCTTGATTATCAAATATTAAAGTAACACTTGCTGATGAAGCTGCTTTTCTAGATTTACTTCCAGAAAATATTACGTCTGACATACCACCTTCACCACGAAGTTGCTTAACAGATTGTTCACCCAATACCCAACGTACGGCATCTACTATGTTACTCTTTCCAGAGCCATTAGGTCCTACCACACCTGATATACCGTTAGTAAGATTAATAGTTGCTTTTTCAGCAAACGATTTAAAGCCTACCGCTCTTATCTCCTTTAAATACATATTTTCACTTCCTAACTTACTTTTGCCTGTTTATCAAGTGCGCTTTTAGCGGCTTCTTGTTCAGCGTCTTTCTTAGATTTTGCCTTACCCGTACCAAGAACAATACCATCAACAACAGCATTAATAGTAAACGTTCTGTCATGAGAAGGTCCTTCTTCTTTTATAACTTCATAATTAACAGATTTCTTAGTAGTTTGTACCATCTCTTGTAATTCAGATTTATAATCCATAAAGAATATCTCAGGAGTCTTCTCAATAAATGGTATTGCTACACTATAAACTATTTCTTTAGCTTTCATGTATCCCTGATCTAAGTATACAGCACCTAAAAAAGATTCAAACATGTCAGCGTATATAGCTTTGTGATGATTAGTATTATTCTTTTCTTCTCCCTTACCAAGCTTAGCATAATCTTTAAAGTTTAGTAATAAAGAATACTCATATAAAGCGTTTTCACACACGTACATGCTTCTAATCTTGGTCATCTTACCTTCTTCATACGAAGTAGTATTATAAAGATAATCACTCATTATAAGGTCTAATACCTTATCTCCTAAAAACTCTAGTCTTTGATAATCTTCTTTTATATTATTTTCATTACAATATGAAGAATGAGAAAAAGCCATGTCATAAATATTCATATTGTCTGTTTTAATATTAAATTTATCTAATAGTTTCATTTTTATCACCTATTAAATTATAACAAAAAAACTAGATAAAATCTAGTTTTATATTATTTTAGTATATATAATAACTTTTATTTCTTAACAGCATCATACATTACCAGTTGCATTTTAGCAAAACGTTTTTCTACCTTGGCAGTAACTTCATAAATACCTGGTACTAATATGTTAAAATATTGTTCATAAGTCTTGGGAAACATTACAACATCAATACTACCTGTAGTATCACTAGCGGTGATAAACATCATCTTGCTACCATTTTTAGTATCAATATCTTTTTTTCTTTCAAATAATAGTACCATCTTAACAGTCTTATCAAAATACTTATCTATTTTATTAACGGTTATACTATTATCTTTTAAATACTTACTAGTAGGATGATTACTTATGTAAAAGCCATACATTTCTTCTTCTTGACTAGTTAGTTCTTCAGCAGTGTATTCTTCTGTTTTAACAATCTCTGGTTTAATAACCATACTTTCATCTAGATCATTACATAACTCCGCATAGTTTAACGCCTCATCCATGTTGTTAATCATCGTCTTTCTATTTAGCTTAAACTCATCTAGAGAACCTGATAGTATCATGTTTCTAATAACGTCTTTACCTAGTTTATAAGTTCTTTTAACATAGTCTAAGTAAGAAGTATATTCTCCATTACTTAATCTTTCTTTTTCTATTTGTCTAGCGGTTAAAGTACCAATACTTTTAATTAATGATAACGGATACTCTAACTTGTTATTACTAACTTTGTACTCATCTCCAGAATGGTTAATAGATGGTTTAGCTATCTCTACGCCAAGTCTTTTACACTCACTAATACCACTCTTTGTCTTACCAATAATACCAATATAATTATTAAGTATCTCACGCATAAATAATAATGGATAATGTACTTTTAAATACGCTATCTTATATCCTATTATTGCATAGCTAACAGAGTGAGCTTTATTAAATCCATAATTAGCAAACTTAAGTATTAAGTTATATACGTCAGTAGCAACGCTACTATCATATCCCTTATTAATACTTCCTTTTATAAACTTTTCTTTTTGCTCTATCAAGATACTTTCTTTTTTCTTACTCATGGCCCTTCTAAGAACGTCAGCCTCACCATAAGTAAATCCTGCCATCTTACTAGCTATCTGCATTATTTGTTCCTGATATATTATTATTCCGTAAGTAGGTTTTAATATATCTTCTAGATCTTCATGTAAGTAAGTTATTTTTTCAGTACCATGTTTTCTTGCAACGTAGTGAGGGATATTATCTATTGGTCCTGGTCTAAAAAGTGCAACAGCGGCGATTAAATCGTCAATCTTATCTGGTTTTAAATCAGTTATAAACTTCTTCATACCAGCTGATTCAAACTGAAAAACACCATCTAAATTACCACTACAAAATAGTTCATAAGTCTTTTTATCATCAAGTGGAATATCGTTAAAATTTAAATCAGTACTTGATAGTATCTTATCAACAACACTTAGGTTCTTTAATCCTAAAAAGTCCATCTTTAAAAGCCCTAGCTCTTCTATATAATTCATGGTATATCCACATAAATAAGTACCATCAGTATTAAGCGCTAAAGGAACGTAATCACATAGTTTTTTGCTAGATATAATAATACCAGCAGCATGAACAGAAGTATGCCTTTTTAATCCTTCTAAGTGCATGGATACGTCATACACACGTTTTAAATCATCATCATTATTAATGATATTCTTAACGTTAGCATTATTTAATTGTTCTTTTAAACTCTTCTTATCATCAAAGTTCTTAACTAAGTTATCAACCTTAAAGGTACTAATCTCAAATATTCTAGCAACATCTCTTATTACTTGTTTTGCTAAAAGATTAGAAAAAGTAATAATACCCGAAACCTTATCATTACCATACTTATTAGTAACATAACTAATTACTTCTCCCCTTTTTAAGGCATCAAAGTCAATATCAATATCAGGCATGGTTATTCTTTCAGGATTTAGAAATCTTTCAAATAACAAGTCATATTTTAACGGGTCTACATTGGTAATACCAAGTGCATAAGATACTAAAGAAGATGCAGCAGATCCCCTACCAGGTCCTACCATGATATTACTTTTTTTAGCATGCTTTACATAATCCCACACAACAAGAAAATAGTTACAAAATCCCATCTTAATAATCACACTAAGTTCGTATTTTAATCTGTCTACATACTCTTTAGAAACGTCATTATTTAATCTTTTCTTAAGTCCTTTTACACATAACTCTGATAAGTATTTATCAGCTTCAAAGTCTTTATCAGCATTATATACTGGTAACAAATCATTCCTTTTAGGTATTTTTAAATCACATTTATTAGCAAAATAAATGGTATCCTTTTTATATTCAGCGGGTAAGCCCTCATCAATGGTAACGTCAGATTCTTCAGCATACTCTTTATCATCTATCTTGTATAAGTATTTTAAATACTTTTCATTTGTTTCTTCTAAAGATAAAACCTTTTTAACATATACTTTATTACCAGTAATGTTATTTTTTTCTTCTTCAGTATTATATCCTATAAATACGTTATCACTATCAAATATATTTATGTTATCTTTATATTTATAAGGAATAATTATAAGAATGTTATCTATGTTATTTAATAATAAATCAATATTTAATTTACCATCATTTTTTAACGTATTAATTCTGCATAAATTTTGATATCCTTCATAATTTTTAGCATATAATAACATCTCAAAATCAAGTACTATGTTTAATCCTATTATTGGTTTAATATTATTTTGATTACACTTATCGTAAAATTCAATGGCTCCAAACAAGTCATCATCGCATATTGCAGCCGTATCAATATTAAGTAGTTTTAACTTACTTATTAAGTCGTCTATCTTAATTAAGCTCTTAAGTAAAGAATAATCAGTCTTTATCCATAATGGAACATAATTCATAAGTCTCACCACTTTCTATAAATATTTTACTACAAATATGATTTTTTTCCTATTTTAATTTGACTATTTATTACTTTTATGTTAAAGTTATTAAGCAAACACGTATTGTTAGGAGGAATTTGAAATGGCAAAAAACGTATCAACTAAAAAACCATTATTTGGTAATAAACGTTCTCATGCTTTAAATACAACAAAAATTAAGCAAAAAGTTAACATGCAAAACGTAACACTTAATGGTGTAACTGTTAAAATGAGTACTAAAGAAGCTAAAAAATTTAGAAAAAGTAATGCTGCATAAAAAATACTTCAAAATTAATTGAAGTATTTTTTTATTGATTTGGAACGCATCTAATTAAAGCTCCTCCAGCAGAATATTGAGGTGTATAGCTGCTTTTAACACAAGGATTCTTTTCATCAAATTCAGTCATGTATCTATACCAACCTTTTTCAAAAAGGTATCCCCAACTATTTGCAGTGTTACTTTCAAGTCCTTGAATCGCATTATAATCTTTTTGTGCCGATCTTGTACTTGAATAATAAGTTACAGTAGCATTTAAGTCTAAAGATCCAGAACTAAAATCCCAACTGTTTTCTCCAGTTCTAGGATTAGTAGCATCACTATCTAGATATCCATTACTAATTAAATATTTTACTTTAACTACCATCTTTGTAATTTCCCCATAGCTTTGTTCATAGTTGCCAGCCGAAACTATACAATCAATTTTGCTTTCTTTTGCACCATTACAATATGAATCAGATGTATCTTTATTTATATAATAAGTAACACCTTCGGTTTCTACTTCAAAATAAGCTTCTGCAATGTCTACTATGTCTTTAGCAGCCATGTATTTAGCTTTTATTTTAGATTCTTTTATATTCTTTATTACACTTGTTGTAGCTATTACCATTATTATTCCTAATATAACAATAACTGCCAATAATTCTACTAACGTAAAACCTTTTTTATCTCTCATATTATCACCTATTTTAATATTACCATTATCACCTAATTTAGTCAAACAAAAGAAAAGAAACTTTATGTTTCTTTTACTTTGTTCCGGTAGAGCCAAAGCCACCTTCGCCCCTTACCGTTTCATCTAAATTATCTACTTCATTAAATACTGCTTTTAAGTATGGAGTAATAACAAATTGTGCTATTCTCTCATTAGGTTCTATTTGTCTTACTTCGTTAGAATGATTATGAAGTGCTACCATTATTTCACCTCTATAATCTGAATCTACCACTCCTACCTTGTTAGCAGGCGCTAAGCCTTTCTTAGAAGCAAGACCACTTCTAGCGTAGATTAAACCCGCATATCCGGTTGGAACTTCCATGGCTATACCAGTTTT
>CAZBUA010000052.1:1645-5824 GCA_964494975.1 uncultured Muribaculaceae bacterium | reverse complement strand
AAATATCACCTTATGATTTAACACGTGGGCGTATAACCTATAGAAAATAATAGGAGGAATAAAAATGAAAGTAAGACCATCAGTAAAGAAAATTTGTGACAAATGTAAAATTATTAAGCGTAATGGGAAAGTAATGGTTATCTGTGAAAACCCTAAGCATAAACAAAGACAAGGATAATAGGAGGTGCGAAAGAATGGCACGTATTAAGAACGTTGATTTACCAAATGACAAAAGAATAGAGATAGCTTTAACTTATATTCATGGTATTGGTAGAAAATCATCAAGACAAATTTTAACAAAGTTAAACATTAACCTTGATACAAAGGCTAAAGATTTAACTGATGAACAAATCTCTAACATTCGTAAAGAGTTAGATAACTACACTCTAGAAGGAGACTTAAGAAGAGAAGTTTCACTTAACATCAAAACAAAAATGGAAATAGGTTCTTACCAAGGAATTCGTCATCGTAAAGGTTTACCTGTAAGAGGACAATCTACTAGAAGTAATGCTAGAACTCGTAAGGGTAGAGGTAAGACCGTTGCAAATAAGAAGAAGTAGGAAGAAGGAGGTTAAATAATGGCTTATAAAGCAAGAAAACGTAAGGTTAAAAAGAATATTCCTGAGGGACAAGCTCATATTCATTCTACGTTTAATAACACTATCGTTACTATTACAGATAAGGACGGAAGTGCTATAGCATGGGCTTCATCAGGAACTTCAGGATTCAAGGGAAGCAAAAAGAAAACTCCTTTCGCTGCAGGCATGAGTGCTGAAGCAGCTGGTAAGGTAGCATATGATTCTGGTATGAGAAAAGTTGAAGTTTTCGTTAGAGGATTAGGATCAGGCCGTGAGACTGCAATACGTTCATTACAAACTGCAGGATTAGAAATAACTGCAATTACAGACGTAACACCAGTACCACATAATGGTTGTCGTCCACCAAAACGTCCACGTGGATAATTTAGAGAAAAAGGAGTGAATTTCAGATGATAAAATTCGAAAAACCACAATTTAAAGTTGCTGAATATGTAGAAAGCAAAAATTACGGAAAGTTTGAAATAGAGCCTTTGGAAAGAGGTTTTGGAACTACGTTAGGTAATTCATTAAGAAGGGTAATGTTATCTTCATTACCTGGTGATGCAATCACTAGCGTACACATCGATGGTGTTCTTCACGAGTTCCAAACAATTGATGGAGTTATTGAAGACGTAACACAGATTATATTAAACTTAAAGAGTATCGTTGTTAAAAACCATACTACAGAACCAAAAACAATTAAATTAAACGTTAGCAAAGAAGGATTAGTTACCGCAGCAGACATAGAAAAGAATGCTGATATAGAAATTATTAATCCTGATCAAGAAATTGCAACGTTAGTTAAGGGCGGAAAGCTTAATATGGAAATGACCGTTGGTAATGGTCGTGGATATGTTAGAGCTGAAGAAAACAAGAAATTATTAGGTGATGTTAAACTAAATACTATCGCTATGGATTCTAACTACTCTCCAATTGAAAGAGTTAATTATGAAGTAGAAGGTACCCGTGTTGGACAAGATGATACTTATGATAAATTAACACTTGAAGTATGGACTAGTGGTGCTATGAAACCAGAAGAAGCAGTAGCTTTAGCTTCAAGAATAATAATTGAACACTTTGAGATATTAACTAAGTTAGATGAAATAGCTGATGAGACTGGTCTTATGAAACAAAACGTTGATGATCCAAAGACTAAGGCATTAGAAATGTCTATAGACGAATTAGAATTCTCAGTAAGAGCATATAACTGCTTGAATAGAGCTAACATCAATACTTTACAAGACTTAACTCAAAAGTCTGAAAATGAAATGATGAAGATTCGTAACTTAGGTAAAAAATCATTAAAAGAAGTAATAGACAAAGTTAAAGAAATGGGATTCTCATTTAGAAACGACGACTAAAAGTAAGGAGGAATAAATATGGCTTATAGAAAATTAGGACGTACTAACAAACATAGAAGATCTATGCTTGCTAACATGACTAAAGACCTAATTAAGAACGAACGTATTGAAACAACTGAAACTCGTGCTAAAGAAGTACGTAAATGTTTTGATAAAATGGTTACTTATGGTAAAAATGGTAGCTTGGTTTCTAGACGTAACGCACTTGCTTTCTTAAATAACGATAATGAAGCTGTTAAAAAAGTATTTGATACTTTAGCTAAACGTTATGAAAATAGAAATGGTGGATACACTAGAATATTAAAGATGCAAGAAAGAAAGGGCGACGATGCCCTAATGGTTATACTAGAACTAGTAGACTAATAAATTGAAGCTTAGGCTTCTTTTTTGTTTGAATTGACAAAATAATAAACCATGCTATAATAATATTCAATTTATTAATTTGGGGGATATATTATGAATGATGGTTCTTTATATTATGCAGGAGACCAAGCAAAAATTGCGGGTTATAAATTAGAAAGATTAAATGCTGCTATGGATTTAAATAACTTGCTATTAATGTATGAAAAAGATTTAATTACTAAAGAAGAATTAACTTCTTCAAAAATCTTTATAGATGAAAAAGAAGAATTGTTGAAAGTTCCAAAAAAAGGAATAATTGAAAAATTGCTTGGTTAACAAGTGATTTTTTTTGCTTTATACAGATTTATGTTATATAATTATACTAGGTGATAATAAATGAGAGCATTGATAACTGGAGCATCGAGTGGATTAGGAAGAGATTTTGCTGTTAAACTGAGTAACATGGGATATGATGTTATCTTGGTAGCGAGAGATAAAGAGGGATTAATAAGAACTTCTAAGGAATGTAATACTAATACTTTCATGGAAGCTACTGACTTATCCGTAGTGGATAATTGTAAAGAGTTGTTTAATAAATATAAAGATATAGACCTATTAATTAATAATGCTGGTTTTGGTTTGTATGGTGAGTTTAATAATACTAACCTTGATAAAGAAATAAACATGATAGATTTAAATATAAAATCTGTTCATATACTTACTAAGTTATACTTAAAAGAAATGATAAAGAAGGATAATGGAAGAATATTAAATGTGGCTTCATCTGCAGCCTTTTTAGCTGGCCCTTTAATGAGTTCATATTATTCCGCTAAATCTTATGTTATGAGGCTTACAACAGCTATTTATGAGGAATTAAGAAGAAATAAATCGAAAGTACACATATCAGTATTGTGTCCAGGGCCTGTTAATACTAATTTTAATAATGTTGCTAACGTTAGGTTTTCTATTAAGGGTCAAACTAGTGATTATGTAACTAAATATGCATTAAATAAAATGTTTAAGAACAAACTAATAATAATACCAGGTATAACTACAAAGTTAGGTATCTTTAGTTGTAGATTTTTATCATATAAAACTCAGTCTAAGATAGATTATAATATTCAAAAGAAAAAGGAGGGATAGACATGAAAGATAAAAAAGGTTTTACACTTGTTGAATTATTAGCAGTAATAGTAATACTAGGAATATTAATGGTAATAGCAGGTACTTCGGTTAATGCTGTAAAAAGAAGTGCTGCAGAAAAAGAAGCTAAACAGTTAGAACAAACACTTTCAGATCTAGGACCAGGCGTTTATAGCTATAACACTTCTACTGGTAGTAATATTAATATAAAAGGAAAGTACATAACCATAAAAGCTTTAAGAGAAGCAGGCTATTTAAAAGACTTAAAATATAAAAGTGGTAAATATTATTTTAAGAGCCCATTTAATGCAAAAAAAACTTGTGATGGATATCTTTATGTAAGTAATATATATGAGTTTAAAGGTTATGTTGATTGTGGTAGTGATTATAAAACTGATGGGTATCCTACTGATTCTACCAACATTATAGATTCTCTTAATTAATAAAGTTACTAGCTTTAGTAGCTTTATTTGTTTTTGTATATATTTACAAAAACAAATAAAAATGCTATAATTAAGTTCTAAGATAATAACTGAATAGGAGGGTATTATGTTAAAGGGTGTATTTAAAAAAATAAACAAAACAAAAGAATCAAGCAGATTCTTTAATACCAAGTTGAAAAAGAAGTCTATGATAATGTGTATTACTGGTTTCATACTAGTACTAGGTTTAATATCCTTTGGTATGTTAGATTTAAACATAATACCTAATTATTCCAGACTAAAAGGAGCAGTAACATGTACTGAGATTCCAGC
>CAZBUA010000052.1:0-1545 GCA_964494975.1 uncultured Muribaculaceae bacterium | reverse complement strand
AATAATAATTTAAGTAGTATAGATTTAAGCACCAACACTATAATATCTACACTGAATTTATCAAATAATAATTTAAGTAACATAAATTTTGGTAATGATATTGAAATGATTAATGATAGATTAACATTAAACATAAGTAATAATTCCTTTAAAACCCTAGATTTAAATGGATTTCCAAATTTATATAGGTTTTCTTATACAACAGATAAAGAACAAAAATTGGAATCAATAAACTTAGATGGATGCAGTAAATTGTGGTATCTTGATTTGTCAAATAATGCTTTAAAATCAATAAATTTAAGTAATAATATAAACTTACAATATCTTCATTTAAAAAGTAATGATTTAACAAGCCTTGATTTAAGTAATAATACTAAAGTTCATAATAGTGTAATTCATCATTATTATGGTGGAAATGGATCAGATTATTTTGGAAACAGTTTAGATTTGAGTGATAATAGATTTAAAAGCCTTGATTTAACGATGCTTCCAGATTTGCGAAAATTTTCATATTCGACAACAAAGGCTGAGAAATTAGAATCTATTGATATTGATGGTTGTACAGCTTTAACTGATCTTGATTTACATGGAAATAAGTTAAGCAGCGTTAATTTGGCAGATAAGCCAAATCTAGTATTACTAAATCTATCTGATAATATGTTTTCTAGTATTAACTTAGATATTAATACAAAATTAGAGATATTGGATTTATCAAATAATAATTTAAGTGATATTGATTTAAGTAATAACAATATTATTAATAAATATAACTCGAACTATACTGGTGATCGTTTGAAATTAGATAACAATGCATTAAAAAGTATAAATTTAAGTGGTATGTCTTTATTAATATCTTTTAAATATTCAACAACAAAAAGTCAAAAACTTGAGTCAATAAATTTAAGCGGTTGTACTTCGTTACAAACACTTGATTTACAAGATAATGATTTAAGTCAATTAGATATGTCTGATATTGATTCAATTGATGGATATAAACTAAAATTAAATAATAATAAATTAAAATATATAAAGCTGAGTAAGGGAATTAGTAATGGGGAGTTCATTTATTCAACAACAAAAGATCAAAAATTAGATACAATTGATGCAACTGGAAGTTTTGGCATTGGTCATCTAGATTTGTCAAATGGTGGTTTAAAAACAATGCCTGAAATAATAAATGGGACTAATTTGTATAGTATAGATTTAAGTAATAACTTAATAAAAACTCTTGATTTGAGAGATTATACAAATTTACGAAGCATCACCTTAAATAATAATGCTTTAGAAGAATTAAAATTAAAGGGGCTAACTAACATACGCACCCTTGATGTTTCAAACAACAAACTAAGTGAATTATATTTAAATGATTCAAGTAATCTTGAAGATTTAATAATTTCAAACAATGATATTGATAAATTAGACTTAAGTAGTCAAGAAAGTTTTGAAACTTTATCATTAGATAACAACCCTATAACAAATACTAGTTATTTACTAAAGGGTAAAACTTTAAATTATGAAGTTAAGTTTAATCAAAACTTTGCAGTA
>CAZBUA010000051.1:0-5826 GCA_964494975.1 uncultured Muribaculaceae bacterium | reverse complement strand
AAAGACATATCTAACATAGTTATTGATAAACCTAATGACGTACTTGCTTTAGAATATGTAAGAAGCATAATAAATACTAATAGTAATATTATTCCTATCAGTATAAAAAGAACAAATGATTATCATGATGAATGTGTATTAAGTGATATTACTAGTGCTTCTTCCATTAGAAAGAATATTAATAACATTAATATAATAAAAAACACCCTTCCTAAAGAGTCTTTAAAGCTAATTCAAAACATATCTTTAAATAATTATTTTGACATTATTAAACACGAGATTATTATTAATGACGAACTAAATAGTATAGATGGTGTTGATGAAGGAATAGAAAACAAGTTAAAAAAAGAAGTGTTTAATACAAATAACGTTGATGATTTAATTTTGAAAGTTAAGTCTAAAAGATATTCATATAACAGAATCAAAAGAATGTTACTTCATATATTAACTAATACTAAAAAAGATTATGATAAGAATATAAATTATATAAGAGTACTAGGTTTTAGTAATAATGGAATTAAGATATTAAAAGAAATAAAAAAATGTACTAACATACCCATTATTACTAAGTTTAAAAAAGAGAATGAATCATTATTAAAAGATGATATTAAAGCTTCTAAAGTATATTCATTAATTACTAATTATGATATAAATAAAGAATATCAATCAAGTATAAAAAAAGACTAAAATTAGTCTTTTTTATTGTGCTTCTATTTGTTTGAATGGTAGCGTAATTGTTGTATTAGATATATAATAAACTCCATTTTGATTAACGTCTGATGGCCATTTTAAAATTTCATAAAAATAAACAGTTTCACCGGCTTTTATTGTTATTGCCCCAGTAGTTTCATTATAATAGTCACTCCAATTTGCCGCTGCCACCAAAGTGTTATCAGATTTACCAAAACCCATTGGTTCATATGCATACCACTGAATTGTATTATCTGAATTAGGAATAGTATCTGTAACTAATGAATTATCTGAAGTCTTATAAGTCTTTACTCCTAAAGTGGCTGCAATATCATCCACAACAAGTGTAGCAGTTATGGTACCAGTGTTTTTTACTGCTATGGTAAAATATCTAAACGCTGATGGGTATTCTAAGCCAACACTAGCTGTTACAGTGTTTCCTGAGACCGTACAAGTATCACTTTTATACCCTGCTTCCGTATCCATATCAAATAATCCACCAGCAGTTACAAGATCACTACTTATTCCTTTAGTACAAGTAGTAGTAAGTTCCCAGTCTCCTTTTGCTGTTGCCGTACCACTAATTGTTATTGTCTCACTAAATAATGCATAGCCTATCGTACATGCTACCACAAAGGCTAAGACTCCTAATAATATTCTATTTTGTTTGTTCATATTTACTTCTCCATTTCTTATTGTGCTGTTATTTGAGACCAAGTAATAGCAAACGAACCGGTGCCTACATAATAATTGGTACTAGAGTTTTTGTCTGAAGGCCATTTTGCCTTCATAATAAAATACATACTATCACCCGGTTTAAGAATATAACCAGTTCCAGCTTCATTTAAAATTAAATCATCAACGTTTTCCTCATCACCATAATACTTTGTTCCATTCACCTCAAAGTAAAGCATTTCGTTTGAAATGAAAGCATTACCAGAATCGTCTTGATTAACACAATCACCTACCTGAGCATTTGTAGTATTATCATATTCACAATAAGATGCAGTAATAACGAACGCAGTATTAACAATAGCTTCTGCAGTAATGGATCCCGTGTTAGTCATTTTGACAGTAAATAATCTGTATGCGGTTGGATATGCTAAATCAGCATGATACGTTACCGTATCACCTGATACAGTACAAGTATCATTTGAATATCCTTCTTCTTGTCCTTCTATTCCAGTACCTATCTTTGCAGCTGCATCAATACCTTTTGTACAAGTGGTTGTAATTGAAAAATCGCCCTTTGCAGTAGCCGTACCATTAATAGTTATTGTCTCACTAAATAATGCATAACCTATCGTACACGCTACGATAAATGCTAGAACTCCTAATAATATTTTATTTTGTTTATTCATGTGCTGTTATTTGAGACCAAGTAATAGCAAACGAACCGGTGCCTACATAATAATTGGTACTAGAGTTTTTGTCTGAAGGCCATTTTGCCTTCATAATAAAATACATACTATCACCCGGTTTAAGAATATAACCAGTTCCAGCTTCATTTAAAATTAAATCATCAACGTTTTCCTCATCACCATAATACTTTGTTCCATTCACCTCAAAGTAAAGCATTTCGTTTGAAATGAAAGCATTACCAGAATCGTCTTGATTAACACAATCACCTACCTGAGCATTTGTAGTATTATCATATTCACAATAAGATGCAGTAATAACGAACGCAGTATTAACAATAGCTTCTGCAGTAATGGATCCCGTGTTAGTCATTTTGACAGTAAATAATCTGTATGCGGTTGGATATGCTAAATCAGCATGATACGTTACCGTATCACCTGATACAGTACAAGTATCATTTGAATATCCTTCTTCTTGTCCTTCTATTCCAGTACCTATCTTTGCAGCTGCATCAATACCTTTTGTACAAGTGGTTGTAATTGAAAAATCGCCCTTTGCAGTAGCCGTACCACTAATTGTTATTGTCTCACTAAATAATGCATAGCCTATTGTACATGCTACAATAAAGGCTAAGACTCCTAATAACATTCTGTTTTGTTTATTCACTATTACCTCCCATATAGTACTTTCAAAGTATAACATGACAAATTATTTTTGTCAAAGTAATAGTAATGCTTTTTAATATTTCTTAATCTTTTGCTTTACATAATATTGTCATAATAAAACCAAATACTATTGCTGATACTATTCCTACGGATGTTAAACTAAACATTCCACCTAGCAAACCTAAAATACCAGATTCATGAGCTTTAGCTAAAGCCCCATGAATTAGTGAATGTCCAAAACTAGTTATTGGAACTAAAGTTCCCGCTCCAAACCATTTAATAAACTTATCATAAAGACCAAAAGAGTCTAAAAACGCTCCTACAACAACAAATATGGAAGTTACATGACCAGGAGTAAGTTTGGTATTATCTAATATTATTTGGCCTATTAAGCATACAAATCCTGCAAATAGAAAAGAGTATAAAAATATCACTATACCACCTCCAAACATATCGCATGGGATATTGATGGTATTGATAATTTTTGATTATTCATGGTAGGACTCATTAAGGCTCCGGTTGCTACCAAAAGAACTTTTTTCAGTTTTTTATTATTCATTTCATTTAATATCTTTGTATAAGTAACTAGTGGCAAACAAGCTGGGCCACTACCACCCGCTTTTACTTTTGGTTGGTTTTTTCTATTATAAATAATACAAGCCGAATCCTCATACTTATTTTTCAAATCAATATCATAAACTTCCTTCATGTAAGATTTTAATATTTCTTTACCATACACCCCTAAATCACCAGTAAGTATTAAATCATAATCATCTACCGTTGTATTGGTATCCTTTAAATGTTCATATATTGTTCTTGCGGCAGATGGCGCCATTACAGAACCCATATCATAAACATCAGTTACCCCCATATCAGTTGTGGTACCAATAGATGCTGAAGACACCCTTATTTTAGTTGGTATTTTAGTTAACAAGCAAGAAGCTGATCCGGTAACGGTAAAAGTAGACCTTTTAGGTTTCGGGCAACCATATTCTACGGGGTTTCTAAATTGTCTTTCCGCGGTCATGTTGTGAGAAGATACGTTAAGTATTATGTTGTTTACATTGTTATTTTGCATGACACTAGAGGCAACAATAAATTCTTCACACACTGATGCACAAGCATTATATAACCCTATAAAAGGTCTGTTAAAAAATACTGATGAGTATGCATTTGCCGTAACCTGGTTAAGTAAATCAGCTCCAATTATTAAATCTACGTTATCCAGTGTAACGTTAGATTTTGAAATAAGAGTAATTATTGAGTCCCTTATCATCCTTATTTCAGCCTGTTCAAAGGTCTTTTCACCAGCATAGTAGTCATCATAAGTAACATCATAAAGATTATCTAACATACCCTCTTTTTCATCTTTGTTAGCTACTGTAGATACTTCTTTTAAATATACATTATTAAATTTTATAGTCATTTTACCCTCCAAAAAACAAGTATCTAATAATTCCAAATACATAAGCTGATACCACTCCATAAAGTATTACACTGCCAGTTAGTTTAAAGGCATTAGTGCCTATTCCAGTTACTAATCCCTCATGCTTATACTCTAACATTGAAGATGTCATAGCGTGTGAAAATCCAGTTATGGGAACTATTAATCCTGCTTTTGCCTTACTTACCCAGTTATCAAAAAAGCCTAACGCAGTAAACAATGATGCTACAAAAATTAATATTACCATCATGTATGATGTTGATTCTTTATATGACAAGCCTATTTTGTTTTCAAAAACATAAACCATTACCTGGCCTAATAATCCAACACTACCACCTATTGCAAAAGCAATAATACCATTTTTTAATTTATCTTCTTCCGGAACTATCTTTTTTGTTAATTCTTTATATTTTTCTTTATTCATATATATCACCATTTATAGTATTAAAAAAAGATTAGTATTTTATACCAATCTTTTATAACATCTTATTTTTCATCTTAACTAATACTTTTTGTTCTAATCTTGAAACATATACTTGATTAACACCCAATATTTCTGCCACCTCACCTTGCGTTAAATTATTAAAATATCTGTTAATAACAAGTTGTTGTTCTTCTTTACTTAGATATTTAAAAGCTTCTTTTAAGTCCATTAGTTGTTCTTTGCTAATGGTTTCATTAGCACTACAAGTATCTAGTAACGTTATTTCCTTGTCATCATTACCAATACTTTGGTCTAAACTCTTAACGCTATTAGAAGCTTCTAAAGCACTAATTACTTTGGATTCACTTATTTCAAGCATATTAGCAATTTGTTTTACTGAAGGTTCATATCCCCTTACTTCATAATGCTTTTGTACATATTCTTTAATCTTTCTACCTAGTTTTACTAAGTCCTTACTTATTTTAATGTTTTTGTTTTCTCTAACATACCTGTTTACCTCTCCTATTATATAGGGAAAGGCATATGTAGAAAACTTAACATTCTTAGAACTATCAAAATTATTATAAGCATTAATTAGACCTATCATACCTACCTGGTATAAGTCTTCTTTATCTGAATAATTATTATATCTTGAACATATACTGTATACTAGTTTATTATTTTGAGCAACCACTTCATCAATCGTAGCAATCATTATATCACAACCCTTTCAAATACGTTTAATTCGTTTTCTAAATTAACCAATCGCTTTAACTCTTTCATATCAGATCCAGATAAAAATAATTCTCCAGAGGTTTTCTTCATCATTGTTTTTAACATCTTAATAGCTTTTATTCCACTACTATCTATAGATTTTAAACTACTTACGTTTAAAACCACATAAACAATCCCAGCCTTACCAATCACCTCCTTAACTTCTTTATTAAATATGTCTATGGTATCAATTGTTAAACTACCATGCAATCTAACAAACAATACCCCTTTTCTAAATTCTAATTGTACGTTTAACACATGATATACGCCTCCAGTAGTATTATTTAATCACTTTTATATCACAAAAAAAAGAGCTTCGACAAAAGCTCTTACAAGTTTCTATAATTATTCTTTTTCGCTTAAAAATTTAATTATATATTCTGGGTTTTGATAACCAAAAACAACGTCATAAACCAAATCTACGAATGGTAATTTAATCCTTTTACTCTTTATCAAACCATATATGGATT
>CAZBUA010000050.1:0-5833 GCA_964494975.1 uncultured Muribaculaceae bacterium | reverse complement strand
CTGAATATAATGATACTTGTAAGTATGATTCTGATTATACAATGTGGCAATACACTTCTAAAGGAATGGTACCTGGTATTAATGGTAACGTTGATATTAGTTACTTAAAATAAAAAGAGCTTAAGCTCTTTTTTAAAACCATCTACGATAGTATGGAGTAGGGTATGGTGGGTACGGTGCATAATACATTGGTTGTTTATTATATCCGTATCCATTATTCCAAAAGGCAGGTGCTAAAGCGGCACCGGTTACACCACCTAGTAAGAATGGGAATACTACTCCTCCTGCAATTCTTTTATCATTTTGATTGTTTTGATATGCATTATTTGGGTAATACAAATATGAATTATTCATAATTTCACCTTCCTAAAGTATTATATGAATAATCTTGTTTTAGGTAATTGAAACCTTTTTTTATTTAATATTAAATGTTATAATAATATTATGAATGGTTGTGATGATATGGGAAAGATACAGTTAATGAGTGAGCAACTATCTAATAAGATAGCAGCTGGAGAAGTAGTAGAAAAATGTGTATCAGTTGTTAAAGAATTAGTAGAAAATAGTGTTGATGCAAAGGCTACTCAAATAAAGATAGAAGTAAAAGAAGCTGGAACAAAGTTAATTAGGGTAGTAGATAATGGTGTTGGAATGAATCCTGATGATGCTTTATTATGCTTTCAAAGACACGCTACTAGTAAACTACTAGATGATGCTGGATTATTTAGAATATCATCTTTAGGATTTAGGGGTGAAGCATTACCTTCAATAGCTTCTGTTTCAGAAGTAACTTTAAAGACTAGTACTGGTGATGTTGGTAGATTAATAGTTATTAAGGGCGGAAAACTTGTTAAGAACGAGGCTAGTGATGCTAGAGTAGGAACCGAGATAAGTGTTAAGAATTTATTCTTTAACACACCAGCAAGGCTAAAATACCTAAATAGTTTGTATACTGAGTTAGCTAACATATGTGAGTATGTTAATAAGATGGCACTTTCTTTTCCTAATATAAAATTCACTTTAATTAGTGATGATAAAGAATTATTAAATACAGATGGTTCTGGTAATTTATTAAAAGTAATAAAAGAAATATATGGTTCTGATGTAGCTAGAAAGATGCGTAAGATAAGCATTTATAATGATGATTATGATGTTGATGGTTTTATTTCTTTACCAGAAGTAACTAGGTCTAGTAGAACCAACATGATTACTTTAGTAAATAATAGGGTTATTAGAAATACTGATTTAAACAGAGCTATTAATGATGGATATCATACCTTTAAACCAGAAAGCAGATATCCAATAGTCGTACTTAATATTAATGCTGATCCATCGTTGGTTGACGTAAACGTCCATCCTTCTAAACTAGATATTAAATTTAGTAATTTTGAAGATTTAAAAGAACTTATTAGAAATGGTATTAAAGAAACTTTAGATAGAGAATTATTAATACCTAAAATAGAGAAGGATGATATTTCAAATATTGAAAGACCTATTATTCATGAACAGGTTCTTAATTTAGAAAGACAGCAGGTTATTGATTCACCAACGATAGATTATTCACTTTTTGATGAAGAAGTACTAGCTGTTAATGAAGATATTACGTCTTATAATGATGAGGAAGCAAAAGAAGAAAAGAAAGTATTAATGCCAGAAATGTATCCGGTAGGTTTAGCTAAAGGAACATATATTATTTGTCATAATGAGCTTGGTATGTACATGATAGATCAGCATGCTGCTAAGGAAAGAATAAATTATGAAGGATATGTTAAATCATTTGGTAATCCTAATAATAATAGTATTAAAATGCTTATTCCATTAACCTTAGAATTTCCTAGTAATGAGTTTATAATTATTAAAGAAAATATTAATATTCTTAAAGATATGAAGTTTGATATAGAAGAAAATGGTATTAATACTTTTATTATTAAAGAACATCCTACATGGTTACTTACTGGTTATGAAGAAGCTAGTATAAAGATGATATTAGAGGTTTTAATTAGTGAGGAAAAGAACTTTACGATAGAAAAGTTTAGAGAGAAAGCAGCAATTATGCTTAGTTGTAAAATGGCTATTAAAGCTAATCAGAATATTAGTATAGGAGAAATGGAAGCTTTAATTAATGATTTAAGAAAGTGTGATAATCCATATACTTGTCCTCATGGAAGACCAACTACGATTTTCTATAGTAATTATGAATTAGAAAAAATGTTTAAACGAGCAATGTAAAATAAAATAATTAGAAAGGATGGTTATATTGACAGACAATAATATTGCAATTTATGAAGATAAAAATGGTGTTACAAAAGTTAATGTTAAATTTATTGGAGAAGATATTTGGCTTACACAAAATCAAATTGCTGATATTTATCAAACAACACAGCAGAACATAAGTCAGCATATAAATGAGATATATAAGGATAAAGAACTAAATAATATTCCAACTAACAAGAAATTCTTGTTAGTTCAAAAAGAAGGAACCCGAAACGTTAAAAGAAATATTGATCATTATAATTTAGATATGATTATTGCATTAGGTTATCGTGTACAATCAGATATTGCTATCAGGTTTAGAATATGGGCGACAAAAAGACTTCATGAATATATTCAAAAAGGTTTTACTATGGATGATGATAGACTAAGCCAAGGAGGAAATAGATACTTTAAAGAATTACTTCAAAGAATTAGAGATATTCGTTCGAGTGAAAGAAATTTTTATCAACAAGTAACAGACATATACGCAACTAGTATTGATTATAATTCAAAAAGTAACTTAACAAAAAACTTTTTTGCTACCATACAAAATAAATTACATTATGCAGTCAATGAACGTACCGCAGCAGAAATTATATATGATAGAGTAAATAACAAAAAGCCTTATGTTGGAATGACAAATTTTAAGGGAGATTATGTTACTTTAGATGATGTAAAAATTGCAAAAAATTATTTAACAGAAATAGAATTAAAAAGATTGAATTTGTTAGTATCTCAATTTTTAGATTTTGCAGAATTGCAAGCTTTAGAGCAAAGAGAAATGAGAATGGCAGATTGGATACAAGAATTAGATAGTGAGATAATACATAATAGAAGAAAATTATTAGAAGATAATGGAAAAATATCTCGTAATCAAGCACTAAAAAAGGCAGAAAATGAATTTAACGTTTATAGAGAAAGAGAAATGAAAACGTTACAAAGTGACTTTGATTTGATGATAAGCTCTCTGCCTAATAATAAACAAAGGAAGTGATAATCATGATAGTGGCAATAGTAGGTCCTACAGGGGTAGGTAAGACAAGAATGTCTATAGCACTAGCTAAGCACTATAATGCCGAAGTTGTTAGCTGTGATAGTATGCAAATATATAATGATATGAACATTGGCACCGCTAAGGTTACCGCTGATGAGATGGATGGTATTAAACACCATATGATTAATATTAAAGATGTTAGTGAAGATTATTCAGTATTTGATTATCAAAAAGATGCTAGAAACGTATTAGACAATTTACTAAAAGATGGTAAGAATATTATAATAGTGGGTGGTACTGGACTTTATTTAAAAGCACTTCTTTATAATTATGAATTTCATGTTACTGGTTGTAAGAAATGTTTTTCTAATAAAAGTAATGAAGAATTGTATAATATGGTATTAGATATTAATCCAAATACGGATATACATATAAATAATAGGCAAAGACTAGAAAGTTATTTAAATAATCATAATGATAATGATGATATAAAGTCTGATAAGATGATTTATGATGCTACCATTATAGGTCTTACAAAACCTAGGGATGAATTGTATAATACGATTGATAACAGGGTAGATGACATGATCAAGAACGGGTTAATAGAAGAGGCCAAAGGGTTTTATGATAAGAAGATAAATAGTAAGGCAATCAACACTGCTATTGGATATAAAGAATTATATGAATATTTTGATAATAAAATTTCTATTAATGATGCTACTAATTTAATTAAGAAGAGAAGTAGAAACTATGCCAAAAGACAATATACTTGGTTTAATAATCAACTAAACGTAAAATGGTTTAATATAGATGATAAGTGTTTTGATAATACAATAAAAGAAGTAATAAATTATCTAGAAAAAAAGTAATAAACATGTTATTATATTAATAATAGGAGTGATGATATATGGCAAATAATGTAGGAAGACCATCTAAGATAGATAAAGAAACAATGAGGGTTACTAACATATGGTTTATTATAATGATAATAATATTACTTATATTATTATCCATTACAACACTTAGTATCGTAACACCGGAGGTTATTGATAACTTAAAAGCTACCATTATTAATGTTTTTAAATAATAAAAAGACCTATGTAAATAGGTCTTTATTTTTTTATTCTGCTTCTTTAAAGAACGTAGTATCAAACACATGGGTTCCATCATCATTATTAAATAATGCTTCAGTACTTATTAAAAAGTAATCATGTCTTAATGTATCTCTGTTATCATTGGTTTTAGGATCATCCCAGGTAGTGTCTAAATGCTGCCATACACCATCTACAAATACTAGGTTCCAAGTGTGTTTATCATTTGATATACGATAATTTTTAACGTGTAACTTTTCTAAGAATAAGCTCATGGTATCAGTATAACCACTACATATTCCGTAACCATTATATAAAACTCCGTAAGCATTATTTGAATCAGCAAAACTTCCTTCTTCGTCGTACTTAGTATTATTAACTATATAATCATGAAATATTTCTATGTTTTCTCTAACGTTTTTGCTCTCATCATAATATTCATTATATATTTGATCAATCCTTTTATTTACTAATTTTATCTGTTCATCAGTATAAGACTCTTGAACTCTTTTAATTCTTATAACCCCGGTTACTGATATTGTAAACTGTGTTTTTATAACCTGATTATATGGATGAACAAATCCTGTTAACTTAGTCATAAAGGTTGCATCATTATTAATGCTTTTAACATCACTAGTGCACTCTTCATAATCTGGAGAACACTTAACTAAGTATTGATCCCATCCGCCATCTAAGAACGTGTATACCGCGTTTTTTATGTCATCTTTAGAGTTAATTACGGTATCTTTATCTATTTGCACATAGTCATAATTAACTTGTTTTTTATAATCACTATCAATTAGTGTTTGCTTAATACCTGAAGATATAAACTTAGAGTACAAGTATAATCCCTTATTATATATATCACCAGCATTATCATATATTAAGTATCCTAATACTACCATAATAACTACCGTGATAGCTAATTTTAATTTCTTTTTCATTTATCATCACCAATATCATTATAACAATAAAAAGCAAAAAAAAAAAGTAAAATTACTTTGTTTCATTTACTTTTTTAGTTAGTCTTGATTTTAAACGAGCTGCCTTGTTTTTTGTGATAATTCCTTGATTGCAAGCCTTATCAATTTTTTTGCTAGCAGTATTTAAGTTTTCTTTAGTAGCTTCTTTTTCAACTGCTTTAACGGCAGTTTTCATACTACCTTTCTTTAAAGTGTTAGCTTCATGTTTAGCGGCAATAACGTTAACTCTCTTTTTAGCACTTTTAATATTTGGCATTTTTTCACCTCCTAAGGCACATAACTCTTACAATTCTAACAAAAAAAATATAAAAAATCAATAAAAATCACTATTTTTGGTAAAAATATAGTTAGGTGATTAAATATGCATAACGTAGACTTAACAAAATATGAAGTAAGAACTGATATGGCAATAGATTTAGCAGAGAAAAGTTTAGAGTTAAATAAACCATATAATTATGTTAATAAGGGTGTTAAAGTAACATGGATTAAACTTGATGATCAAAATAGTATTG
>CAZBUA010000049.1:0-5933 GCA_964494975.1 uncultured Muribaculaceae bacterium | reverse complement strand
CACATGAATTAATTGCGCAAACGCCATTAAAGAAACGTGATGCATCAAGAATGATGATATTAAATAAAAAAACTGGTGAAGTACAAAATAAAATGTTTACTGATTTAATTGATCACTTAAATGAGGGGGATACCTTGGTATTAAATAATACAAAAGTTTTACCTGCAAGATTAATTGGACACAAACCTGATACTGGAGCAGTTATTGAACTTTTGATGTTAAAAGAATTAGGAAATGATAGTTGGGAATGTTTATCAAGACCTGCAAAAAGAATAAAAGTGGGAACCATTGTAAACTTTTCTGATAAGCTAAAAGCTTTATGTACTGAAGTTGGTAATGATGGTATTAGAGTATACAAGTTTATATATTCTGGAATATTTTTAGAATTATTAGACGAGTTAGGTGAAATGCCACTACCACCATACATAACAGAAAAGTTAGATGATAAAGATAGATATCAAACAGTTTACGCAAAAACTACTGGTAGTGCTGCAGCTCCTACCGCAGGATTGCATTTTACTAACGAATATTTAGATAAGATAAGAGCAAAAAAGGTAAATATAGCTTTCATTACTTTGCATGTTGGTCTTGGAACTTTTAGACCGGTATCAGTAGAGGATGTTACCAAGCATGACATGCATGAAGAGTATTATGAAATGTCTGAGGAAGTTGCTAATTTACTTAATCAAACAAGAAAGAATGGTAAGAGAATAATAGCAGTTGGAACGACCAGCACCAGAACGCTTGAGACCATAGCGGATGAGAATGGTATGTTTAAAAAGCAGAGTGGACTTACTAAGATATTTATATATCCTGGATATAAATTTAAAGGAATAGATGCATTATTAACTAACTTCCATCTACCAAAATCTACACTTGTTATGTTGGTTAGTGCGTTAGCAGGAAAGGATAATATTCTTAACGCGTATAAAGAGGCAGTAAATGAAAAATACAGATTCTTTTCATTTGGTGACTGCATGTTTATAGAATAGGAGAAAAAAATGAGTTTAAATAAATTAAGAGAAGAAACACCAATAGATTTTTTAGATGAAAAAGCATTAGATAGAGCCTTAAAGATATATGAAACAGCTGAAATGGATTCAAGTAATAATTATTTTACTAAATCAAAATTGATTTTTGAATTAGATAAGCAACAAATATATGCTTATAATAACTACATAATATCTGGTGCTAAAAACTTTGCATTAAACATGATGCCAAATCAATTTAGAGCAAAAGCATTATCATTTACGTTTAGTAAGTATGCTAAAGAGGTCTACAGTGAAGATAAAACTGGAACGTTTTATGATGATTTATGCCATAAAAGTCTTAGCTTGTTAGGAATGTCTAATGCATTGAAATGTTGTAAGACTGAGCATTATGTTGATTTTTACAAAGATAAAGAAGTTTTAACCAAATTAAGAAATCAAAAAATAAAAATGATAAAAAAAGGTAGTTAGTAGGTGATTATATGCCAAAGATTAAATATGAATTAATTAAGAATAATAATGGCGATGAGATGGTTAGGTTAGGAACACTACATACTAATCATGGTGATTTTGAAACTCCTATGTTCATGCCGGTTGGTACTTTAGCGAACGTAAAAACGTTAATGCCAGAAGAACTAAAGGCTTGTCATAGTGCAATAGTTTTATCTAATACTTATCACTTATGGTTGAGGCCAGGAGAAGAAGTAGTTAATAAAGCTGGTGGACTTAATAAATTTATGAATTATGATGGACCGACTCTTACTGATTCTGGTGGATTTCAAGTGTTTTCTTTGGCACGACCAAAAGATATTACTGAGGATGGGGTCAAGTTTAAAAGCCATATTGATGGGTCAAACTTGTTTTTAACTCCTGAAAAATCAATTGATATTCAAAACAAATTAGATTCTGATATAGCTATGAGTTTTGATGAATGTGCACCATATCCAGCTACTAGAGATTATATTGAAAACAGTATGAGAAGAACTATCAGGTGGGCAAAAAGAGGAAAGGATGTGTTTAATAATCCTAACCAATCTTTGTTTGGAATAGTTCAAGGTGGTGAGTTTGAGGATTTAAGACGTGAGAGTGCCTTAGAAACTGTTAAACTTGATTTTGATGGGTATTCAATTGGTGGAACTTCAGTTGGTGAACCAAAAGATATTATGTATAACATGATAACTTATGCTACTAATTACTTGCCTAAGGATAAACCAAGGTATCTTATGGGAGTAGGAGATCCTATTGATATTTTAGAAGGAGTATCAAGAGGAATAGATATGTTTGATTGTGTATTACCCACTAGAATAGCTAGGCATGGTAATTACTTTACTAGAAATGGTAAGATTAACGTTAAGAATGCAAAATATAAGATGGACTTTACCCCACTAGAAGAGGGATGTGATTGTTATGCATGCAGTCACTATACTAAGGCATACGTAAGACACTTGATTGTTGCTGGTGAAGTTAATGGTGGAAGGTTGTTATCAATTCACAATATTAGGTTCTTAATTAAACTTACGGAAGATATTAGACTTGCAATTAAAGAAGATAGATATGATGATTTTAAGAAAGAATTTATTAATAATTATAAAAGCAGAAGCTAATTAACATTAGCATCTGCTTCTTTTTGTTTGTTTTTTCCTATAATTCCACCCAACACACTAAATATTAAAATTGAAGTATAGTATATTAATGAGTTAATTTTAAATCCCACTTTATAAATTAGTAAGTTTGATATTATCATTATTATAAACCATATAGTAAAATATATTATACCGCTTATTAAGCCCTTCTTATTACTAAACTTTCCTAATTTTATTGAACCAATAAATATAGCAACCATTCCAATTATAAATATTATTATTTTGTTTATTTTATCATTTGTTATACCTAAGTAATATAATATACTTGATATAATGCTTCCAATAATCATAATACCAATTGTATATATTACTGGTAATAGATATTTTTTCATAATTCACCTCTAATTAAATATATTTTATGAATATAAAAATATGAATCATAACATAATGATATTGGTGATGATATGAGTTTAATGTTAATTATTATTAAAACGTTAATAATATATGTTTTAGTAGCAGTTATTTTTAGAATACTTGGAAAGAGAGAAGTAGGGCAGCTTGGCACCTTTGACCTTGTTGTGTTCATCTTGATAGCGGAGTTGGTTGCTATTGCATTGGAAGATGGTAACGAGTTTTTTATTAACTTAATACCAGTGGTTGTATTAGTTATATTACAAATTTTAATATCAAAATTATCAATTAAAAATAATAAGTTTAGGAGATTTGTTGATGGTAAGCCCATTGTTATTATAAAAAAGGGAATGGTGGATTTTAAATCAATGGTAGAGCAAAGATATACTCTTGATGATTTGTTATTACAATTAAGAGAGAAAGATATAAGGTCTATTGAGGAAGTTGATTATGCCATACTAGAAATAAACGGAAAATTATCCGTTTTTAAGAAAGATGATAAGAAAGATAATAAAACGTATCCGTTGCCAATAATTGTTGATGGGGAAGTTCAATTTGATAATCTTTATAAATTAAACAAAACTAAATCATGGTTATTAAACATTTTATATGATAAGAATATTCCTGCAACTAATATTTTTTATGCTTTTTATAAAGCTGGGGAATTATTTATAATAAAGAAAAGTGATATGAAATAACTTTTCTTTTTTTGTTGTTAATTTTATTACAATATGTTATAATTTAATACGAATAATAGGAGGGGTATCATGAACGACAACGAAGAAAAGAAAAATGAAAGTGTTGAACAAGCATTAGATGATATCTTTGGTTCAAGTTTTATTGAAGTAAATGCTAATAATAAAATTGATAATAATACTTCTAACGACGATATATATGAGGAATCAAATTATGAAAATCAAGATGATTATGAACAACCATATAATTCTTTTGTTTTCCCATCTGTTGATTCTATAAACGTAAAAGATGAAGTGAATGTTAATGAAATAAATGATGATTTAGAAGAAACCATTCAACTATCTAAAGTTGATGTGGTAAACCCAATAATTAATAACATTGTCAACGAAGATGAAACAGAGGATGAAAAATTAACTCAAACCATTTTAAACATACCTAGAGTAGATGAGTATAATACCGAAGTTCCTTTAGTATCTGAAGAAGAGAAAAATCGGGATACTATTAATTCTAAAAAGGTTAAGAAAAAAGATAAGATAGATAAAGGCATTAACGATAAAGAAGATATATGCAATAAAAAATTTGATGTAAAAAAAGCAATTGTTATTTTTGGAGTAACTTTTGTATTAATTATAATAATTATCTATTTAATATTTAACCATGTTAATAACACTGTAAAGAATATTAACTGTTCATATTCAGCTGAAGATACTGGATATAATATTACTGATGAATATAAGATAACGTATAAGAAAAACAGTATAACTTATGTTGAGGGTAATTATAAGTATGAAGCTAAAACTGAGGAATTTAAGAGTCAGATTCCAATTATAAAGGCTGAAAAGCTTCCTATAATTATAAATTCAAATGGCATGCCTGGTTTTACATATACTTATGAATTAAGTGATACGTATTTTAAAGTTGCTTCATATCTTGATTTTACTTTATTTAATTATGATCAAATAGATAAGGTTAATTATGATTTAGCACCAATTAGTTATATAACCATTAATTCTAAAACCACTTTAGATAGCTTAAAGAAAAATTTAGAAGATAAAGGATATAAATGCATTAATACTAATTAAAAAGTATTTAAAATTTATAAATATATGATATAATATCAAAGCAAAGGAAGTGAAGCTTGTGAGAGAATTAACTGAGCAAGAGATAGTAAGAAGAAATAAATTAGATGAAATTAAAAAGATATGTAATCCATATCCTGATAAATTTGAAAGAACACATACTTTGAAAGAAGCAAAAATACTAGATGATGGTACTTGTAATGTAAGAATAGCTGGTAGAATAATATTTGCAAGAAAAATGGGTAAATTAAGTTTTATACGTATTCGTGATTTAGAGGGTGACATGCAGCTTGAATTAAGAGTTGATATTGTCGGAGAAGACAAGTATGACTTCTTTAAAAAACAAATAGATGGTGGAGATTTTATAGGAGCAGAAGGAGAAATTTTCACAACACAGACAGGAGAAAAAACGCTTCGCGTATCTTCTTTTGAGTTTTTAGGAAAATCTTTAAGACCAATGCCTGATAAGTTTCACGGCGTTAATGATACTGAACTTAAGTATCGCCAAAGATATGTTGATTTAATATCTAACGAGGAATCTAGAAAAGTATTTTTAGGCAGAAGCAAACTTTATGGCTTTTTACATAAATATTTAAATGATAATGGTTTTTTAGAAGTTGAAACACCAATATTACAGACGGCAGTAAGTGGTGCATCCGCTAAACCATTTTATACTCATCATAATGCTTTAGATTTGGATTGTAATTTAAGAATCGCGCCTGAAATATATTTGAAAGAGTGTATTGCAGGAGGATTTGATAGGGTTTATGAAGTTGCTAAATGCTTTAGAAACGAAGGCATGGATACACAACACCTTCAAGAGTTTACTCAAGTTGAATGGTATGTAGCCTACTGGAAATATGAAGATAACATTGTTTTCTTTACTAATTTTATAAAAGAATTATTAAATGAATTAATAGGTACCCAAGTTATTAGTTATCAAGGAAAAGAAATAGATTTTTCTAAAGATACTTGGGATAGGATAGACTACTGTGAAGAATTGAAAAAAGTTCTTGGCTTTAACGCATTAGATGTTAAAGACCCAGACGAATTAAAAAAGAAAATAGTAGATTCAAATTTATTTTCTTATGGTGATTTAGATGAATATAAATCTTTAAGTCAAATAATTGATTTTATATATAAGAAAAAGATTAGAGAAGGTATTATTCAGCCAA
>CAZBUA010000048.1:986-6151 GCA_964494975.1 uncultured Muribaculaceae bacterium | reverse complement strand
TACCTACTCTGGTAGTTTAATAGTATTAAAAGATAGTAGCTATGATAGTGTTAAAGATATCAAGGGTGAAGATATTGGTATGATTAGTGATAGTAAAGACGTAGCAGGATACGTAATTGCTAAGGAAATAATAAAAGATGAAAATATTGATGAGGATAACATTGTAAGTTATGATACCTATCCAGATATGTTAACTGACTTGTATGATGGTAAGATAGCTGGAGCTTTTGTTAGTAGTTCTTATAAAACAATGTTTGCAAGCAATGATGACTTTGATGATATAGCAAACAAGGTAAAAGTTATTACAAGTAAGAAAAAGATAGTTAAAAAAGAATCTTCTTCAGGTAAAACCCTAACCGAGCCATTTACGGTATTATTAATGGGTGTGGATAGTGAGGAAGAATCCTTAGATAACGGTGATTCCCTTAATGGTGATTCATTAATGTTAATAACGTTTAATCCTAGTACGATGAATGCAACAATATTAAGTATTCCAAGAGATACATACGTACCTATAGCATGTTATAAGAATAACGCTAAGAACAAGATTAACGCAGCAGCCTATGGTGGTGCTGAGTGTATGATAGAAACAATTGAAGATCTTACTGATATTAATATTGATTACTGGGTTAAGATAAACTTTAAAGGTGTTGTTAAGTTAGTAGATGCCCTTGGTGGTATAGAAGTTGATGTCCCATATGCTTTTTGTGAGCAAAATAGTAATAGAGAGTTTGGTAGTAGCACAATATATGTTGAAGAAGGATTACAAACATTAAATGGTGAACAGACATTAGCCTTTGCAAGAAACAGACATACATGGCCACAATACTGTGGAAAAAAATATTCAAACTATACCAGCAACGATTTTATAAGAGGTCAGAATCAGCAGTTAATAGTTAATGCAATGTTAAACAAACTAAAAGGTATTAACTCATTATCAAGTATATATGACATTCTTGATGTTGTTGGTGATAGTATTGATACTAACATAGGTAAAGAAATAATGATTACAGGATTTGATACTTTTAAAAATATATTAGTAAAGTCAAAGAATATTAATAGTGATGATTTTATTGGTACTCAAAGATTATACTTATCAGGATATGATAGTATGATGAACAGTATATATTATTATAAATATTATGAACAAAGTCTAAATGAAGTAGTTGATGCCATGAAAATAAATCTTGAACTAGAAACTCCAGAAATGGATAAAACTTTTGAGTTTTCAATTAATAGTCCGTATGAAAGTATACAAATAGGAAAAGGAACTTATAAATATTAAGTTCCTTTTTTATTTCTAATCCATCTCTACTATGTATAATTTTTTATCTTCTTTTACCAATATCATTGTAGCTTCTGTTTCATAACCTAAGTCCTTCTTATAAGACCAACTAATGGTGACTTTATAAGCGTTTTCTGTAGTAGTCTTATCAGTATAAGTGAACTCAGTGTTTTCTACCTCTACATCGTTTATTTTACTTACTATAGGAAGTTCTTGAGTTCTACTTGAACTCTTTACTTCTAAATACTTATAAAAAGTACTTCTAGCCTGTTCTATAAAATTATCTTTCATATCTTCTTTAATGAAATCAGTACCACCTATATCATTCTTTGATATCTTATTATCTAAAGTATAAAAATCTATAATGAATAGTTTAGCTTCAGTCTTAGCATAATCTTCATCATTAACATCTTTTTTAGATAGTATTTTATCTAACTCATCAAAGGTATCTTTATAAAGCTGTGTTTCGTTCTCATTAAGATTATAACCATACTCTTTTATAGATTTTATAACCTTTACTTCATCTTTACTTGAATTATGATTATATATTAATAAACCTATTATTGCAATTATAACAATTATTATTAATGCTACTATTATCTTTTTACTTTTCTTCATCTGTCTTCTCTGCCTCCAAATCATAAACTACTATTGCATCAGATATTTCTAATATCTTGTTTGCATATTCATTATTATTTTGTATTTCTTCCGCACTAACAGTTTCGTTAGTTAGTAGTTTATATTCATCTTTTTGAGAATTATAATATATTTTATCAGTTACCCAGTTACCATTTGGAAATACTGCTATATTATCTTTAGTACTAAACTTATCATGTCCTAAAGCATACTTATATTCAAATCCAAGCATGTTAGCTAAAGTAGGCATTGCATCATACATTCCCATTACCGTGTCAATCTTTTTATTAAGTTTAGAATCTCCAGCACTATCCTTAGTCCAAATAATGAATGGTACTTTTCTATTTAATTCATAATTATAATAATCCACATCAGTATATCTTTCATCATCTGATGAATAAGTTTCTCCGGTTTCAAGGTCATAATTATAATAGTAACTATATTCCTTTTTAGCTATCTTAGCATCATGATCACCATATATAACTATTACGGTATTATCTAATAACCCCGCCGTATCAAGCTCATTAATAAACTCTCCTAAAGCAGAATCAGCATAATGTACTGATTTAAAGTAACGACCTAATTCGGTACCCTCCATATAAGGTAACGTCTTTTCAGTTGTTGTACCATCCTCATTAGTTACCGTTGTTTTATAATCAACAGCATAATCACCATACTTATCCTCATCATCCCATGGAGTATGATTTGATAACGTAATAAGTGTTAAGAAATAATTTGTATTTTCAGCATCTATTTTTTTTATCTTCTCTACTGATTGTTTAAAGAACTCACTATCTGATAATCCCATTCCAATAAGCTTTGTACTATCAGAATAATCATAAGAATCCCTAGCGTAAAGTTTATCATATCCAAGAGTCTTATGCATTACGTTACGATTCCAAAATGAAGCGTTATTAGCGTGCATACTAGCAGTGTAATATCCCTTATCTCTTAATAAGTTAGGCATTGCCTCATAAGTCCTATCCCAGTAATTAACAAATACCGTTCCGGTTGCCGCTGGTAATAATGAAGTATTAAATGTAAACTCAGTATCACTACTAGTACCAACACTAACTTGTGGATAATAATTTGAGAAGAATAACCCCTCACTAGCTAACTTATTTATGTTTGGTGTTAATACTTGACCATTAAACGATAAGCTTAAATCTTGAGTCATAATACTCTCTGCATGTATAACGATTACGTTCTTACCTTCAAATATGTTCGTATAGGCATTATCAGTTCTAACATCAGTAGTACTTTTTTCTTCATAAAAGTCTCTTACTTTTTTAGCAGCACTGTCGTATCCAAACATACTTGTAAACTTAGATTGAGTACTCTTAATAGCATCATTTAATTGATATACATAGATACCAAATCTCTGTACTAAATACTCCCTGTTCCATTGCTTTTTAAGTCTACTATAATCTGATCCCTGCATCATCAATATCGTTAGAAAAGTAAATATAGCACTAACGATAATGGTATTAATAAATCTTTTCTTACCACGTTCTAATAGTTCAACCTTTTCATAATATTTCTTCTTCTTTAAATAATGATGAACTATTAATAACACTATTGGTGGAAATATTAATATAACATCCCTAACGTGTATTAAAGATGTAACAATACTGCCATCCATATCCCCTAGGAAAGATGCTGTTGATAATAATGAAAATGATGCAAAAGATACATAATTTTCATAGTATATTGCGTTCACTACGCATATCAACGTCATAATAAACGTTAAAGGTAATAGTATTCTTATCTGTTTTTTAGGTTTTAATAAGTATGCAAAAGCCCCAAATAAGAATATAATAGCTAAATCAGATATAATACCCTTAAAGCTAAACAAATTGCCCATGGTAACAATTCTAAGTAACCAAGAATCAATTAGGTTAACAAGTGTAAATGTAAGAAATAAAACGTTAGTATTAATGTATCTTAATACGCTTATTTCTTTTGACCTTCTTTTTAATTTATTATATAAATTGTTAAATGTTTTTTTTAACTTCTTTAACATTTAGGCACCTCCATTGCTAACCATTAGAATACTATAATTGTATCACAAAAAAAAGTCTTTTACTCAAGACTTTTCTCTTTTTCATTTTTTTCTGATAAGGTATGTTCATTTAGAGTCATACCATAAACAAATATATAACATAACCAATATATCCAAAACATCAATATTATGACGTTAGATAAGTTACCATAAAACTTACTATAGTTAGCAAAATTAGTTAAGTAAAATGAGTATACAAACGTAGAAGCTACCCAAACAACGGTAGTAAATAAAGCTCCTTTATTAACACTATTACTTGGTATGTTTACGTTTGGTGCAACCGTATAAATAACCTTTACGGTAAAAAATATCATAAAGAACGCAAACGGCCACTTAAGTATTTTATACGTCCAGTAAGCTACCGGATATATGGCGTTATTTTCACCTAAATAATTTACTAGTCTACCACCTAACGCAATAACAACCGTTACCGCTACTATCAACAATACGAATATTATTAATATTAATATGGCTTTAATTCTTGTCCTAACAAAATCTCTTTGCTTACCATTATATATTTGAGTAGATGCTATTATTATTGAATGAGTTGCCTTAGTTGCTAAATAAAAAGCAGAAACAATAAATACAATATCAAAAACCCCTACTTTTTGTTCTTCAAAAATAGATAGTATTACACTAGATATAGCACTTGGTAAATAATTAGCAACAAAATTAGTAATTGAAATATAATTAAAAGACAGTTTAGATATAATCATTACTAACACACTAGCTAAAGGAATAATTGATAACACAACAAAGAAAGATATTTGACCCGGTAATATTGACATTAAAGGAGTCTTCATCAATGATACGTTATTCTTTATTGTTCCCTTTATTTTTTCTTTCTTCTCCATAACCTACCTACTTATTACTATTATTCATTTCTTTAGATGCTCTTATTTCAAGAACGGCTTCGTTTATAGCATCATCAATTGATTTAATATCATCCTCTATCATGCTATATCCTAAAGTAGCTCCATAACCATATGGTAATTCTTTTAATTCCTTATATAACTTTCTCATATAAGTTTCTACTTTATTTTTTTCATAACCAACCATGTATATCAAGTATTCATTACCATCAGTTCTAATAATGTCACTTTGCTCTAATTGGTTTCTAATTAATACGTTAGCAGCTAACCTAATTAATTTATCTCCCTCTTCATGACCATAAACATCATT
>CAZBUA010000048.1:0-976 GCA_964494975.1 uncultured Muribaculaceae bacterium | reverse complement strand
TTTACGTGTCTTAAATTATTCAAGTTAATTACAATTATAGACTGAGGATATATAGCATTACTTTCCCATCTCTTAAAGTTCTTATTTAAATAATTACGATTTTTCAAAGAAGTAAGTGGGTCTACATATCTCATTGTTTCTTCCCTCTTAGTTCTCTTTTTAATCTTGATCTTCTTCTTTGCAAATAACCATATAATAAATGCTATAATTGCTATTCCAACAACATAGAAATATCCATGACTTACTTCCTTAGAATCAGTTGTATATGCTTTCCAAGCCTTATTATACATTTGCTTATAATTAGTTATTTCAATATACGTTGTATACAAATCTTCAAATGTAGCATTTTCATTAGAACTCTTAATTATATATCCATAATCAAAATTTCTTGTTTCACTATATATAACCCTATAATTAGATAAGTCATTATTCTTATACATTTCATAAGTGTTGGTATCAATAACTAATATACTGCTTTTATTTGATTTAGATAACAAAGTAGATGCTTTATCATAAGTAGTAACCTTTGCATTCCCTTCTTTTTCTAAGTACTTAGCAATTGTAGTATTAGATACTAAAACAGACTTATCTTTAAAAGACTTAACAGAATTAATAACAACATCAGTTCTTTTCTTATTAACTAAAACTAGATATGAATCATCATAAGGTGATATTGTTTGGGAATAATTACCACTTAATCCTGAATAATTATAATAATTAGGTGCAATATCAACAGTTCCATCATTAAGTGCTTTAGCTAAATCCTTAACGCTGTTAAACTTTCTTATTGTAAATGTAGATTCTGTTAACTTTGAAAATGAATTAACATAGATACTGTCTAAACCTATTAACTTGCCATTAATAGCACTCGTGTATGGTTCATTATCAACGTAACCAAATACGTATTTCTTACTTAAAAAATCAGCTTTAGACTTTTCTGAAATATTATTCTTAATCATCAATAGATTAATTAATG
>CAZBUA010000047.1:0-6378 GCA_964494975.1 uncultured Muribaculaceae bacterium | reverse complement strand
ATAAGAGATGTCCTAATATTATTAGCATATGAAATACTAGTACTTCCAAGTTGATTAACTTCTGTAATAATACCACTTTTACTTATAGCACTATTTCCTAATGATTTAGTAATTGATATTCGGTCATAACTATTACGGAAATAGTTACCAATAACATTAAATTGAATATTAGATTTTATTTCATCTAGTGGTCCAGAACATAGAATTTCTTTATCAGCAATTACTTTATTATCCTTTCCTATAAATTGACTATAATAAGGTAATGAACTTAATGATTTAACAACTATCTGAGTAGTTTGACCATCAATATTTATTTCTTCTTCTGGATATTTATTATCTAAATATCCAACTATCCATCCACAGCCAGTAGTATCATATAATGGTTCTTCATTTTTTTTAATTTGATTAAATGCTATTCCTTCTTTATTAAAGATAAGAGGATTATCTTTTGATACATGTCCCTTTTCAATATAAGCTGGTTCAATCATGTATTTATTTTGATAATCGACTAGTAAATCTCTTTTCAATACTAAAGAATATTGATTACTTCTTAATCTTATAGCTTCCATAATAAACCATCTAGAATCAAAACTACCATCTTGATTTGTAACCAATACATAATTAGGTTTTTCATCAGAGGACGGTACATTAACTGTAATTGCAGTACTTAATCCATCATTGGGATTAAAATTAACATTATTTAAAGGAGATCCCACAATGTAATTATTATACTCCTCTAACGAATACTCTTGTTTAACAACCCTATTAAAGTAATTGTTGTAATTAAGTAATAAAATATTTTTTTTCATATAAACTCTCCTTTAAAAAAAAGAGAGGTCCCTAACAGGGGCCCCTCTTTATATTATTATTTTGAAGCTTCAACACCACGTACTGTAAGCATTGGATAATTAAGTAAGTGTTCAATTGTGTTGTGACCAAATGTTAAGTAATGGTTTTCAGTTAATGATTTACCATTATAGAATTCAGATGCTGTTTCAAACGCACTCATATAAGGCATAGATTTGTTATGACAAATCTTGAATAATACAGTATTATCTTCTGTATAAGTTTCATTAGCTTCATAAGCTGTGCTATTTGGAAGTAAATCTCCTGCGAAGCAGTGTTTCTTAGGTTCATAATCTGGATCATTAGGTTCAACTGTGTTAAAGTCAATTTCATGTAATGCACGAACTTTCTTATTATCAGCAGTTGTTGTTCCACCTTCAGCATTAACTATACCAAAGTAACGTCCTGGTAATACATATTCTCCATCAAATTTGTCAATTAAGCCATCTTTATGGAAAATTGTTGGCATGTCAGTTTTCTTAATTTTATTAACTACATCTGCATTCCAAACAACCTTTAATACTTCTGGGCTATAAGATCTTAAGAATCCATAGTCATTGTATTTACGTGTAATATCTGCTAAGTCAACTAGTAAATTAGCCATACCTTCAGCGATTGCTGATGCACGTAATCTTGCTTGTTTTTCAGGATCAGAATTCTTTGGTAAAGTAATAGTAATCTTTTGATTACCAATTGCAGTTTCTTCTGTACCAAATGCTGCGTCAAATGTAGTAATATCATAAATTCTACGAGTAACTTGAACCCAACCTAACATAACAGCTGTAAATGCTGAGAATGCACCTTCAGTTGCCCATGCTTGTTTAGATAAATACATATCTACTGTTAATGGGATTTGTCTAAATACGTTCATAACGATTGATTGAACTTTTGGATCAGCAGGTCTAAATAATTTTAATAAGTTAGCTGCTTCTGCGTCATTTTGCCATACATAAGATTTTAAGCAATCTGATGCATAGTAAGTTTTTTGGTCACCGTAAAGTGTACCATCAGTTCTAAATGAGTCAACTAATTCTGAACTAGCTGCTCCGATATTATCAGCATATACTTCTTGGCTGATAATCATATTTTTAATTGTACCAAAAATGGTATTGGAATATAATCCGTTAAATGTTGGCATATAATACCCCCTCTAAATAATTTTTTGTATTCTATAATCTTAATTAATAATTATTCTTACCATACTTTATATACTCATTTCATTTTTAATATTCACAATTGTGTCGTTAATTGTCATATCTACACCGTCACGGAAATGAAAGATAATGTTAATATTAATATTTGGGGCCATCAATATTAAATTGTATATTTAGTGTTCATGCAAATTAAAAATCTTAATTATATTTACATATATATATTACAAAAGGCCTAAACATCATTACGACAATAATGACATTTAAGCCGATGTAATCAAATTAATTAACCTAATCTTTGTTTTCTAATCTTAGCACCTGCTGTTGGGTTTGAATCTACCATTCTTCTTTGTAATTCTTGTGTGAAGATAGCAGAATCTCCATCAGCATATTCAATAGCATCTTCTAGATTTTTAACTACGTTTTCAACTACTTCGATATTTTCAAGTGTTTCACTACCTGCTGCTACTGGAAGCATAGGATCTTTTCCACCCTTATCAATAATAGCCTTACGTAAATCTAATGTCTTTTGAATATAATCTAAGTTAGACAAATCTTTACGATTAGGTCCATATAGCTCTTTTCTAAGAGCATTAATATCTACATCAGGTTCATTTTTATCTTGACCTGGTAGTTCCTTTCCATTAAGAACATTTTCTAATAGTTCTTTGTTTTGTTTTTTAAGTTTAATATATTTATCCTTAGGAACACTGTTTTCCTTAATCTTTTTAATTGTTTCAATGTAGTCTTCATCATCATTGTCATCTACATCGTCTTCTAAATCCTTATCTTCAAGATCATCTTCTGGTTTAGCAAAATATTGAATGTTAAATTTCTTTTCTTCTTGTTTCATGTTAATTCCTCCTAATCTTCTAGTGCTCGATTTTAATTTTTTCATAGCCTTTTCTCCTTTATTATTATTCTCACATGCAATTTTAAATTTAAAAACACAACTAATGCTCTATTCCCTACATGATGTAACCAGCTGTGAGTACACTGTCTAGTCCTAGTCCCTCTTCGGGCTCACTCTAGGATGCTAGATTTTACAAGATATATGCAAGGCAGTCTGTTAGTGCAGTGTTATCTTCACAAACATCTATTGACGTTTGATTAGACCTAATTCTTGAGTAAATCGTTTTTGAGTTATTAAGTTTTTAAACTTATACGATTTAGTGTCAAATAACTCGAATACATCATTACGGTCTGAATCCGTATATGACTCATCGATATATCTTTTCATAGCAATACCTATTTTCTTTTCTCCATTATAAGGTGCTATTACTTCTCCATCCCAAACAGTAAACCATGTTTTGGGATCTTTTGAAAATTTGATTATATAAGAAGGACGTACAAGTCTTTTCTTTGTAATAAGACTAGTATCCATCTTAATTTGATTGGTGTAGTTAGATGTATCTCCAGCTAATAAGTCACCAATTGATCCTTTCCTACGTGCCTTATAGGCTTTGTTAGGAGCAAAATTAAATATGACAGCTCTTTTCTTTTTAACTTTAAATATACCAAAATCTTGAGGTATAAAGTTAAATGCTGTTAATATATCTGAACATTCTTCAGTTGAGTTACCAACTAAGAATACTTTTATTCTACTTTTTTGTGATCTTGCTAAGTTTTCCATTTGTAATACGAAGTTGTATGCAATATCAAATGTTCTCTTTTGACTACGTTCTAATTGGAACTCATCAAGAACTACTATAACTTCACCCTTATATGTATTATCATAAAGAGCAGAACCTTTATCACTATATGCAGTACTCAAAGTAAGGCATTGTATAAGCGGTTTTTTGTGGTCAAAAACAGTCCCTGCTCGCGTTGAAATGTCTAGACCATACTTTAGTACTAGGTCAGCATCGACGAATTTAGCGCCATTATTTGTGAGCATCTTATTAAGTGAATAATCGTTTAAACGAAGCCAAAATATCTTAACTCCCTTCTTTTTTTTCATTTTTCTCCTTAAAATATACTCCATTAAGCTGTATGATTTACCAGCTTCACGAGCACCTAATAATACAAAGAACAAAGCCCAGTTAGCATAACTATTTACACAACGTAAATCAACCCATTCTCTTTCATCAAGTAATTTTTTCTTATCTAGTTTAATTTTCTTGGCACGTTTTTGAATTGCTATCCAATCTTTTGCAACTGCCATTCTTATTCACTTCCAAAGAAATATGCACCAATCATATCAGAAGCTTTAAATGTATCTAATCCAGCATCTTTTAATTGATGATAATATCTATCTATTTCACCCCAGTCAAATTCACCTCTACGTAAAGCTGATGAATTTTCTGTGATAGGTTTATAACCTTTTTCACCTTTATGTTCAGCATTAATAGTCTTAGCAGCCTTCTTTAATGCTTTAGCTTGTTTATAACTATAAGGATATGATTCATTAGATACTAATACTTGATTAACGTTACCTACAGCTTTTCTTTCTCCTGCAGCAACTTTTTTTCTTAATGTGTTTCGTTGTGCTTTATAAGTTTCTTCCCATTGATTCCTTGTAAGCATTTCCAAATTCATTTCATGACCATACTTTTGCATAGTTTGTTCTCTTTCCTTATACATTTTAACATAAGATCTATAACCCTTATCAGTTACAGGCTTATTTCTTCTCTTAATTCTATTCATAATATACCCCCTTCATTGTGCTGAATCCAAATTTAACAGGTTGAGCATCTTCGTCATAGATATCTCCCCATTCCCATTCAGTTCTATCTTTATATTTATCTAATAAACATGATCCTCTAAGTACTGGTGTGTATTTTCCATTTTCAATGTATTCATAAGCACCCTTAGATTTGAATCTTATTGTACAATTAACATGGTCATTGTGCCATTGTCCTAAATCATTACCTTCACCTTCACTATGAAACTCTGGACCATTATACCAGAATCCATCTGTATTATAAGCTAATACATGTCTTTCAGCATCGGTACTATTTTCTACCATAGATGATAACATATCTATTCTATCATTATTATCTTGAATAGCTGCTCTAGATAAATGAGCATACTTATATCCACTGTATGGTGATTGCATATAACCAATTGAAGCATTTAATACTGTTTTATAAACTGGTGTACGCTTTCTATGTTCATACATATAATGAATAGGTTCACTTAATTCTGGAAAATGCTTAGCAAGTCCAGCTGGATAACTGTTGTGATAATCAATATGATGTACATTTTCATATGTCTTATCAATTTCTAGATAATCAGTTACCTCAATTTTTGCTTTTGGTATAAATGATTTTTGAACCTTACCTTCTTCAGTAGATATTTCAAACTTACTTAAATCAACATTAAACTTCTTACATACTTTAACAAACTTGTTAAATGCTGCATGTCCAGACATTTCTAATATTGGTCTACCTGTAAATGATAATCTAAACATGTAATCACCAGTGATGACTACAATTTCTACTCCATTAAATGATCCAGCTTTTGTTTTTAATAATTGAACATCATAAGCTGGTAAAACAAGACCTTTTATACTAATACCACCACTATTGGTCCTTTTGAGTTTTTCAAAGTCAGATGATATTAAATAAAAGTACAATTCGTTGATAATATGAATATTTTCAACTTTTGGCTTTAATTGAGTTACTGGAATCTTAAGTAAATTAGGATTAATAACTCCACCTGTATAATTAATATTATACATCTCAATAAACTTTTTAATAAATTTCATTCTAAATACCTCCATTTCGCTAATTCTGGTAACTAGTAGGTCGACCATTACCAGAACTAGTTACTTTTTTGGTTTGAGATTATAAATATGGCAAGGATAGCAAGACTCGAACTCACATAAGCAGTTTTGGGGACTGCCGTACTACCATTGTACGATATCCTTATAGATAGAGAAGTTAGCCTTATGGGAGCAACTAACTTCTCCAATAAAGGAGGAATCCATTGTTAAAAATGGAAACAAATAAGGGGATCTCAGGAATTGCACCTGATTCGGCTCATGATCCCCACCGTCACTAACATTATAACATATCTCCTTTTATATGTCAAGTGTTTTTTTATTTACTTTCTTTATCATTAAGATAAAGAGCCCGTTCGTATGTGAACATTTTTTTACTTTCTCTTTTATTAAGATAAAAAGACGGTTTGTATGACCACAAGCCTCAAATTTGCCCTACAATCGTTCCTACTCTTTCTATTTTCCCGAAATGACCCCCAAATTTCGCCTACAATCGACTTTCATACTAACCAGGTATAATTAAAGGGGTAGAGGGCTAAAAACGATCCTAGCTCAAATTTGGGGGTCATAATTAATCATGAACTGTTAAAACGCAAAAATGGGCCTCAAATTTGCCCTACAATCGTTCCTACTCTTTCTATTTTCCCGAAATGACCC